>NZ_JAFZ01000004.1 GCF_000526395.1 Aminobacterium mobile DSM 12262
CCTGAGCCAGGATCAAACTCTCCATAAATTTCTCTTTACGAATTGACTGGCTTGATTTCTTTGTCTCACCTATTCACTTCTCAAGGTTCTTTCGCACTCAGCATTCCCTCGAGTGCCTGAAGATAATACTTGACTTTAAGAAGACTGTCAACACTTACATGTGGAACATACTATTATTATTTATGTTCCAATAGTAATCAAACCCTAACATTATTTATTTTTAAACAAACAAAGATCGTTCCTTTATCAACTTACATGTAGTTTATTTTTTTAATGGCAACCTTTTTAAGAATGAACTAATACTTCTGCATAAATTATTTTATTCTTCGTCGAGCTCTAGAATTCCCTCTTCAATAGGCAGTTCGTTCTCCTCTTCCGCTTCTTCGCCCCCTTCTCCCTCTTCAAAACCAAGAGTAAAGCCCAGACCTTCAGAGACTTTCCCCATAACGTCATTGGTAATTTCCGCCATTAAATCGCTATGCTCCTCTAAATACTGAGCTACGTTATCCTTCCCTTGGCCTATAGTTTCCCCTTTGTAAGCAAGCCATGATCCTTTTCGCTTTATTACATCAAGGTCAATGGCCATATCAAGCACAGCCATGCCACGAGGAATGCCTTTCCCATAAACGAGAGAAGTATGAGCACTTCGGAAAGGAGGGGCTTGCTTGTTTTTTACCACCTTTATCCAAAGCTCATGACCGATAGTTTCATCGCCTTTTGTAAGACTTTTCCCCCGTTTTACTTCAATGCGAACAGAGCTGTAAAACTTGAGTGCGCGCCCTCCTGTAGTAGTTTCTTGAGGGCCAGAACTGTATCCAGTGCTAATTTTGGCTCGAAGCTGATTTATAAAAATGACAACACAGTTGCTCTTAGAAATAGCCGAAGTCAACCGGCGCAACGCATAGGACATAAGACGCGCTTGCAATCCGACTTGGCTGTCTCCTATTTTCCCATCAATTTCCGCTTGGGGAGTTAATGCTGCTACAGAATCTACTACCACTAAATCCACAGCACCGCTACGCACAAGAGTATCCAACACATAGAGAGCCTGTTCACCACTATCAGGTTGGGCGACATAAAGAGATTGGACATCCACACCTAATGATGCCGCTAATCTGGGATCCAACGCATGTTCCGCATCGATAAAAGCAGCTATACCACCGCTTTTTTGCGCTTCTGCTATGCTATGAAGGGCCACAGTTGTTTTCCCTGACCCTTCAGGACCAAATACTTCTACAATTCTCCCCTTAGGAAGTCCGCCTATCCCTAGTGCCACATCAAGAGGCAGAATACCCGTAGAAATAACCTCTACCTGCTCCTTGAAGGGATCGCCTAGTCGCATAATGGATCCTTCTCCAAATTTACTACGAATATCGTCTATAGCCTGTTCGAGAATATCTTCCCGCGTTTGCGGGTTTTTCTTTTTAGCCATATAAATGAACCTCCTATAGATCCATTCCGATTCTCTATCAGATTACTTTTATACCATATCATTACAAGGAATATGTTTCCAGTGGAGTATAAAAAGGGCCTTCCGGCCGAAGTTGGCTTTGCATAAGAATCATCTGATGAGCCTCCCAACGAAGGCCAGAAAAATCTATTTTCTTAAGACGCTCCTCTAGTTCCTGTGGGACTCCTTTGCCGTATCGGATGCGAGCCAGGGTAAGGTGGGGATGGAACGGGCGCTCCTCCTTCTCTAATCCTGCTGAAAAGCCAGAGGTTTCTACTATGTTTTTCAGCTCTTCAAGAACAGGGGCACCCTCACTTACGCCCACCCACAAAACGCGAGGAGAGCGCAAAGAAGGGAATCCTCCTATAGAGCCAAGACGTATCTGGAAAGGCTTTGTTACTGCTTGAGCTAAAGATTTCTTCAAAGAGGAAGAAAAAAGTTGCAATTGGTCTTCTTGCAACTCTCCACAGAACTTAAGGGTCACATGCAATCCGCTAGGGGCAACCCATTTCAAGTTAGGGTATTCTTTTTTTAGCAGAGAGAGGACGGAAGCAATTTTTTTTCGTTCCTCTTCCGGTATTTCTATACAAACAAAGGCTCTGATAAAAACAGGCATTAAACAGAAACCTCCTTCAGAACACGCCAAAAATATTCCAAAGCTACGGCAAGAGATCTCTTGCGTACACGCTCACGATCTCCAGAAAATTGCCGTTGAAATGTTCTTGTCTCTTTGGGCGTGGCTATTCCAAAACATACCGTTCCTACAGGTTTCTCTTGTGTTCCTCCTTCTGGGCCTGCTATTCCAGTAACAGATACAGCCAGATCTACTTCATAGATGCGACGTGCTCCTTCTGCCATGGCAGCGGCACACTCTTGGCTTACAGCTCCTTTGTTTTCTATAATAAAAGAAGGGACTGAAAGAATCTTTATCTTTGCTTCATTGCTATAACAAACAGCGCTTCCTCGAAAAAAAGCAGAGATTCCCGGCACATCGGTCAAGGCAGCACCCACAAGGCCCCCTGTACATGATTCTGCTGCTGCGAGGGTCCAATGTGTGCGTTCTCCCTCATGATAAATAGCCTGAGGGATAGAGGTGCAATCAGTCGGAAGACAATCTTCCGCAACAAGCGAACGTATCTGTGCGGCAACTTCTTCCACCTTTTTATCTTCTCCGCTTAAAGCCAGCTCTATAATGTTAACAGAGGGAAGAATAGAGATATGAAGATCTTTTCTTTTCAAAGCAGGAGCAAGTTTATCTTTTAAAAGGCTTTCTGCCCAACCCACGACAAAAAGAGAGAGTCGCCGAGCCGAACCTTGATATATTAAAGGAAGAACAGACTCTTCAGCCATAGCCTGAAATTCCACGGGCACTCCTGGGAAGGAGAAGAAGAGAGTTTTATCAATGCGAAAGGAAATACCTAAAGCTGATCCCTTAGAGTTGTGAATTGGAGATGTGCCTTGCGGAATAGCTCCTTGGGTGCTTCTTGATCGTTCCACTGCATCTCGCTCTGAGAGGCTATAGCGTCCCACAATTTTATTATATGCCTGATGATTAACTTCTAGGGGTACCCCAAGGTAAGAAGCTAGCGCTTGGCGGGTCTTGTCGTCATGGGTAGGTCCTAACCCCCCTGAAAGGACTACAAGCTCAACTTGTCCGGCCCACCTTCTCAAGGCCTCGATAATTTCACGCTCTTCATCTGGTATAAACTCAATTTCCCGAACCAGACACCCGACTTCAGAAAGTTTAGAAGCGAGCCAAGTGCAATTTATATCGTGTCTGCTACCGCTTAAAAGTTCATCGCCTATTGCTAACAGTACTGCGGTTTGCATAGACCATCATCTCCCAAAAAGATATTGAAAACCTCCTCCGTAGTAAAGCCAATGGAATCCCCAAAGCAGTAAATTAGATAAAATACCGCCTACCACATCATCTGCAACAATTCCAACTCCCCCGGGAAGTTTTTCAGCTGTAGAAACAGGGATAGGTTTAAGAATATCTATAACGCGAAAGAGGAAAAGCGCCGGCAAGAGGAACCCCGCTGGTAAGCCATACATAGCAATCCATGTCCCTACTACCTCATCCACAACTACTTCCTTAGGGTCTTTCTGGCATGTTTCCGCAGCGTAGCGGCCAGAGGCCCAGATACCTAAAAACATTACAGCTACAATCCCCCACAATGGAATAGGGAGAATTAAAGCAAAAAGAAACGCAACTCCTGACCCCAAGGTCCCGGGCATGGAAGAGAAAAACCCCAGCCCTCCAAGGGTGCTAATAGCCCCCGCTAATGAAAGTTTCCTCATCGGGGAACCTCCACACCTAACAAATCATACTCGGAAGCTTCTTTTATTTTTACGTTCACCAAAGCCCCTTCCTGGAGATGTGCCCCATTTATAATGCCCACAAGACCGTCAACTTCCGGAGCATCACGATATGAACGGCCCCACGCTATTCCTTCTTCTATATCTTTCTCTTCCACAAGGACCATGAGCTCTTTCCCTTCAAAAAGCTGCTGTCTACGCCATGATATATCGGATTGAAGCTCCATAAGACGACGATAGCGCTCTTCTTTGACATCTTGGGGAATTTGTTCAGATAATGTTGCCGCCACAGTCCCATCTTCCTGGCAATAGGTAAAGGCTCCAACTCTATCGATTTCCATATCTTCCAAAAAATCAAGAACTTTTTCGAATTGGACATCTGTTTCTCCTGGGAAACCGACAATCAAGGTTGTACGGAGAGCAAAAAGAGGGTTTTTTGCCCGTATATATTCAAAAAGGTGACGAAGAGATGATTCTGTCCCCTTTCTATTCATAGCTCTTAAAATATGCTCGTCCACATGCTGGATGGGTATATCCAAATAAGGCAGAACCCCTGGAACATCACCAAGACAATCTATAAAATTACTGTCGATTCTGTCGGGATGAAGGTAGAGAAGCCGAAGCCATACACTCTGAGGAATAGCGCAAGAAAGGGCATTGAGAAGCGATAGAAGAGAAGACTTTCCGTAAATATCTCTTCCGTAAATGGTAAGATCCTGCCCTACCAAACATATCTCTTTAGCTCCTTCTTCCACAAGGCGGGTCGCCTGATTGACAAGCCTTTCGATGGGGTAACTCCGCGCACGACCACGAATAGAAGGAATTGTACAATAGGAGCAAAAACTATCGCAACCTTCTCCTACTTTCAGATAGCGGCTCCACAAACGAGTCTCTGGTAGCTGACCTCGATGCCAGGGTGCTGGTGCCCCCCCAAGTTGCAAAATTACAGATTCCCACTCCTCGGAACGAGCCCAAATATCTACAGTAGGCAGCTCTTTCTTCAGATCTTCTCCATAACGATTAACAAGACAGCCAACAACTCCAATCTTCTGTAAATGTCCTTTTTGTTTCATTTTTTCAAGGTCAAGAATCACATCGATACTCTCTTCGACTGCTGGTTGGATAAATCCACACGTATTCACCAATGCAACCTGAGCCTCTTCAAGTTTTTTTACTACGTGAAACCCGGAGCCTTCCAACATGCCAATAAGATTTTCACTATCTACAGAATTTTTAGCACAACCTAAATTAATGACATAAATGTTCACTCTTTCACCTTGCCCATCTTCCCGTCTTTAGAATAAAAGTAACGTTCTACACGTCCACCATTTCCAACGTGGCCAAGTTCCTCTCCATTCCAAGTAATTCGGACATCGTTAGGACGTCCATATGTCACTACCACTCTACCCGTTACTTCCAGGGAATACGTTTGTCCCTTAGAAAGGATTCCTTGATAAATTGTAGCGTTACCATCACGTATCTGGATCCAACACTTTCCTGTACTTACTATTTCAAGCTTAGGCAATTTCGGCTCCGCAGGCTTTTGAGGCTCCTGAGGTAGGACTACGTCAGGACTTGAAAAAAGCGGATTTTCCGGCTGAGATACAGCACTTTGAATGCCCAAAGACGGAATATCTTTAGAGAAAAGCATTATATCTGGAGAGATAATTTCACTGGGGGCCTTTTCATTTTGATAGCTTTGAGAACTCTCTTTTCCTTCCCCCTGCATTCCCTGTTCCATATGAAAACCTTTTTCATTCCATGTATACCAAACATACCATCCCGTTCCTACCACAGCCAATACCAATACAAGAATGACCCAAAAGCGAGAAGCCAAGCGAAACCCCTTCGCTGGAGGAGTACACGCCCCTATAAGAGAATCTTCTCCTTCCTGTTTCTCCATATCATACAAAAGGGGCTTGTAATATTCCCATAGATCCTCCGCCTCTATAATACGAAGATAGGTACGAACAAAGCCCCGCACATAAACAATGCCGGGGAAATCTTCATACCGCCCCTCCTCAATGTTCTCAAGAAACTGAGCTCTAATTTTCGTTAGATCAGCTACATCATCAAGATTCAAACCACGTTGCTCTCGCCTCTCCCGTACCGCTCGACCAAGTTCCTCAAGAGTTATTTGACGTCGTTCCTTTTTCACCGACCACTGCCTCCTTAACACAAGCTCTTAATTCACGAATTGTCTCAGCAGGGTCTGGGGTTCCAAAAACGGAACTTCCCATGACTACTACATCGCATCCAGAAGCAACTACCTGCCTTATAGAATTACGACCAATGCCGCCATCCATTTCTATAGCAAAAGACAAGCCTTGCGCTTCACGATATCGATAGATATTTATCGTTTTCTCTAATGTCTCAGATATAAAAGACTGCCCACCAAAACCAGGATTTACCGACATGATTAAAACAAGATCTACCATGTGCAGTACAGGGTAAACCCATTCCGATGGCGTTGCCGGGTTAAGAGCAACCCCTGGCCGGCAACCAAGACTCCTTATTCTTGATAACACTCTATGGAGATGTGGCGTAGCCTCTACATGCACTGTAAGATAATCAGGTTTAGCAGAAGCAAAAGCCTCTATAAAATCCTCTGGCGGCTCTACCATGAGATGGACATCTAGCACTTCCTGAGGGTAGCAAGCTCTCATCGCTTTAGCCAAAGATGGCCCATAAGATAGATTGGGAACAAAATGGCCATCCATAATATCTAAATGAAGCCAATCATGTTGTTCCTGTAAGGAAGAGATGCTCTTCTCCATGTTTAAGACATCGGCAGAAAGAAGAGATGGTGCCACAAAGAAAGAGTGAGATTTTTTTCCTATCGGTAGCGATCTTGCCATACAAATTCACCTCCCAGGAATATAGTCACTACACCTTCATCTACATAAGGCGATTCCAGGGAGATATACTCTCCTCCTTTAACTTCCTTATTTAAAAGAACACGAGTACCATTCCCATCCACCATCTCTATCTTCAACGGCATCGGCCTGGTAAGGGGCGGTACTTGATAACGGACTTTCGCTATTTTGCCACCAGCAGGAACTGGAGCCGTTTTCCGAACTTCAGTCGTTTTGCTTTCCCCTCCTGACGTTGAAGAAGAGGTTTGGGAAGGTGTAGTAGCTGTCACTTTTTCTTTAGACTTTGGAGGAATTACAGGAACCATAGTTCCAGAACTCTTCGGTTGAGTTGCCACATCTGGCTGAACGGTTGTTGTGGCCTGATCTTCTATAAGAGAAGCACCTGGAATCGCCACCACCTGAGAAGAGGAGACTTCTTCAACAGGCTTCCTGAGAGTCGCAACCTGAAGAACCACGCCTTGACCTCGTTTGAGGGTGCTTCCTGCGCTAGGACGCATAGCAATGACCATGCCCTCTGGAGAGTTTTGAGTATAAACTCTCTCTATATTTGAAACGGCAAGACCTGCCTCTTCTAACATTTTCCGTGCTGTAGCTTCTTGTCTCTGTAATACATCCGGGACAGAAATTTGACCACTCTGAGTTACTTGCCCCAAGCTTATTAAAAGATCGACTTTTCTACTGTTTTCCACCATCACGGGAGCAGCTGGGCTTTGAGCAACGACAGTACCCGCAGGGCGAGATTCATCTTGAATGCGCAAAACATCTCCTGTTTGGAAGCCCGCTTCTTCTAGTTTTTTAAGGGCTTGAGAGTACTCAAAGCCTCGAACATCTGGCAAAGGAACCCTATTGCCCCCTTTACTCACTTTAAGGATAATAGTGGTATCTTGCTTAATCTTAGTGCCTGGATCAGGCCATTGAGTAAGGACTGTCCCACTCGGGAGATTCGACTCTATTTGCTCTATTTTCACCTTAAGGCCGAGACGATGCGCCTCATCTACTGCTTCTACTACCGACATCTCTTTTAAAGGAGGAACTGCCAATCCCTTCCCACCAGTCCAGATAGTGAAAACCGCTATTCCTCCTGAAATAACAATAATAAGAAGGATCAAAAGCATGACCCACTTATACATTTTATTCATCTCTTCTAAACCTCCCGATTTCTTTTCAGGATTGCAGCTATAAAAAAGCCGTCAAGCCAAGGCAATTCCGGCCATATATATGTACCCCAAGGTCTCCCTTTTTTTATATACCGCCCACCGAGCGGGATTGACATTTCTACAAGATCCTCATTTTCGGCTAAAATTTCAGCAACAACCTGCTCATTTTCCTGCTTCATAAGACTACAAGTAGAGTAAACGATGAAACCACCTGGCGCAACTAGCGATACTCCTTTTCTTAAAAGTTTTTTCTGGAGAAACACTAGATTTTCTAATTTTTCTTTTGATAAAGCCCAACGCCCCTCTGGATGTCTATTCCATGTACCGCTGCCAGAGCAAGGGGCGTCAAGAAAAACAAGGTTAGGTAGCATTTGTGGCGTCATTTGAAGGGCATCCCCTTGACGAAAAACAACCCGCGCCCCCAGGGAAAGACGCTCCTTTTCCCTTCGAGCAGCATGGTAACGTCCTTTCGAAAGTTCCCAAGCTTCAATGGTAGCATGGGGCAACAGAGATGCGAGTTGCCCTGCCTTTACTCCTCGCCCAGCGCACATATCAAGGATAAGACCTTCTTTCCAAAATTGAGCCACTATATCCGCTACAAGCATCGAAGACTCGCTCTGGACTGTTACTTGCCCTTCTTTAAAACCAGGAATATCGAGAGGAAAAACAGAAGAAGCTGTTCGTATGGAATAATCAAGCAAAGGAGAAGCCCAGCCTCGTATCCCTATTTTTTTTAGATTTTCAACAACAATAGGAACGTGCCCCTGAGGAAAAACTCGAAGGGACGCGTATGGACGCATTCTAAAAAGTTTAAATAATTTTAAAGTATCATTATACCCCAACACATCTTTCCATTGATACGCGACCCACAAAGGGACCCCTGCCAGAAGAGATTGTTCTTGGATACCACTGCTCCTTTCCAACGTTTCAAGGAAAGCTCGCCCGTTCTCTTCCACCCTCCGTAATACGGCATTTACAATTCGAGCCTCTTGCGGACGCCCACTTTCTTTTATTTCCTGAACAAGGGCACTTACAAGGACCCTCGGAATAAAGTGTTTCAACTCTAAAAGACCTGCCGTTCCAAGAATCAATGCGTTTCGAGTCTTCTTGGAAAGAGACTCGAAGGATGGGCGAAGGAAACGCCCCACAACAGCCCTCCATAATGATTGACGACGAAGAGTCGCGTAAATAAGGGAAGCTGCTAGTATACGATCTCCATCATTCATATTTTCTGAGAAATGGCGCAACGACTCGCTAGCAAATTTCCCTTTGGAAACATCTTCAAGAACACAAAGTGCAGCTTCTATACCTCTCATGGGAAAAGAACCTCCGGTTGAATAGCTTCAGATTTTCGACGGGTGCGAATAAAAAGCTGAGACGGACCATATACAGAGAAGCCACCCCATCCTGTATTAACTGCACGCACCTCTACTCCTGTAATCTCTATATCTTCTACATCAGAATCTGTTGTAACATATCGTTGTACCACAGTGCTTAAAGCCGGTCCCAAAAGATGAGATAATAAAAGGGCTACTATTACATTGAGCAACCCCATAGTACCAGTGGCTAAAAGAAGCACTATAAATAGCAGGGAAGAAAGGGTATTAATAACCACAATAGTAGTACCACAGCGAGGATGAACAGCTAAAGAAGACTCCCCTCTTTTCATTCGTTCGAGAGCAACTCTTGCGGCATAAAGAGCAGAAGCTGGATCTACAAGACCGCGCAGAGAAAAACCATCATCATAAGCCATTCCTTCTATGTTACAACGTCCCAAGGATTCTTCCAGAACGTGAATTGTCCCATGTTCTAGTCCATGATTCTTCCGAACTTTTTTGTTAAATAGAACCTTAAATAGCTGAGTAGGACCCGCGATAAGCCAAATAAAAGAACTGGCCGCAAACCCTAAGGGGATAAATACCAAGAAAAAAATCACAAAAAGGAGCAACGCTATAAATCCAGCCCATGGAGCTATAAAAAACAAAAGCAGAAGAAGAATAAAAGGCATAAGATACCATCCTTTTCAAAACAAATGGTGAGGCGCACCCATAACGCCCCACCATCTATTGTACCGCTCGACAGGAGGAACGTATGCTAATCGCGATTACCAAACATCCCGCGAAGCACTAAAAGCCGTGCCAATTGGGCGAAAGCCATAACTGCAGCTGCAACATAGGTAAGAGCCGCTGCATTAAGAACAACTTTAGCTCCCTGAACTTCATCTGAGGCCAACATGCCCGTATTCCCTAGCAAACGTAACGCCCTTGAGCTCGCGTCAAATTCAACAGGCAACGTAACCAGGTGAAAGACAATTACACCAACAAAAAGGAGAATTCCAACATCCATTAGAATCGGGCCACGAAAAAGCAATCCCAGGAAAAAGAGAGGGAAAGCTAGAGAAGACCCTATTCCCACAGCTGGAACTACAGCGTTACGAAACTTTAAGGGGGCATAATTCTCCTGATGCTGAATAGCATGGCCCACTTCATGAGCTGCCACGCCTATTGCAGCTATACTCGAACTATTATAGACACCCTCTGACAGATGAAGAGTTTTATCTCTAGGATCATAATGGTCTGTAAGGTTCCCCGCAACTCTTTGAATAGGAACACCTGTCATTCCAAAACGATCAAGCAACGCACGCGCTGCTTCGGCACCAGTGACTCCTCTTCGAGAAAGGACACGACTGTATTGTGAATATGCGCTTCTCACCTTCATCTGAGCCCAAAAGGCTAAAATAACAGCCGGGACAAGCAGAACAAATGTTGGGTCGAAAAAAAGAGGAAACACGCCATCACCTCCGTACTATGGCTTTTGAAACTATTGTGACAAAATTTTTCTTTTCTTACATCCGTATTTTACACGGATCCTCAGGAAAGAGCAATATTGGTCAAATTATTTTTTTGCGTAAAAATCAGCCGCAGCACCAACAATGTATTCTTGTTCTTCCACTGTCAACTCAGGGAAGATGGGGAAAGCTAAGCTCTCATGACTTAACTTCTCGGCTTCAGGGAAGTCTCCTTCTTTATAACCTAAGAAACCAAAACATTGCTGTAGATGCAAACAAAGCGGGTAGTATACTCGTGTTGTTATCCCTTTCCCCTCTAAAAATGCTGAAAGCTTACTTCGATTGTTTACCCGAGGAACATATTGGTGGTAAATATGATAATTCCCCTTCAACTCTTTAGGCGGCTTAACGTTCTCAAGAAGGTCGTGCTCCGCAAAAAGGAGATTATACCGATCAGCAACCAAGCGTCTCTCCTCATTCCATTCGTCCAAATGACGCAACTTCACCCGAAGAATAGCCGCTTGCAACGCATCAAGACGGCTGTTTAAACCTACTTCTTCATGAATGTATGTAGTTCCAGCGCCATGAACTCGCAACGTTCTTAATCTAGCAGCCAGATCAGAACGGGATGAAACTACCATCCCCCCGTCTCCATATCCACCAAGATTTTTTGTAGGGAAAAAGGAATAACATCCTATGGATCCCCACGCACCAGCTCGTATAATTTCACCTTCTACCTGTCGCCAGGAACCGAAAGCCTGAGCTGCATCTTCAACAATAGCTATCCCTCGGCTTTCAAGCTCATGGGACACCTCTTCCAGAGGAGCCATTTGACCAAAAAGATGAACAGGGATAATTGCTTTTGTGCGAGACGTAACCTTGTCCATAAGCTGTTCCAAATTTATATTGTACGTGTCGGGGTCAATATCCACAAAAACAGGCTTCGCACCTAGTCTTGTTATGCAACTTACAGTGGCAAAAAAAGAGTAGGGAGTGGTAATTACTTCATCTCCCTCTGAAACATCGAGAGCCATCAACGCCAAAAGCAACGCATCGCTGCCAGAAGCGCACCCAATAGCTTGGGCTCCTCCTAAATAGGCAGAAATCTCTTCCTCAAAGGCTTTTTCTACTGGCCCCAAAATAAAATACTGACTTTCAAGCACCTCTTCAAGCGCATCCGCCACTTCCTCTCTGATACGCTCATAATTACGCGTCAAATCTAATGTAGGTATTTTCATTTTTCTCTCATATCCCCCTCATCAGAGTGCAAACTCAAAAAAATATTATGCCCCAAAAAGCCTTTCTCTGCTATATATCTTCCCCTCAAAAGCCTGTTTTTTGGTAAAAAAATAGGGCTGGAGCATTCCAGCCCTTATAGTTGTCATCTCACTTGTAATTCTTTTAAATTAGCGCCCTTCTTCTCTCGCCTGACGCAGACCTTCTATCGCATCCTGAAGATGCCTTTTAAGGAGGGTTACAGACCGTTCAGAATCGTGATGACGCAAAGCTATTAAAATCTCTCGATGAGCATCTACACTCGGCACTGTCTCTAATTGATAAAAGGGATCATAAAAGACTACATATGCATTTGTACGAGCCAATATATTCTCTACATACTCGGCTAGCACTTTATTCCCACTCGCATCAGCAATAGCTTTATGGAAAGCCTCGTTCACTTCCAAGTATTTTTCGAGATCTTTCTCTTCTATAGCGCGACCTTCTTCAATCATGGCTTCTTCCAATCTACGAAGGTGGCGATCACCAATTCTCTCGGCCGCTAGACGAATAGCGAGGGTCTCTAACTGTTCCCTAACAAGGAATGTATCCTCTATCTCTCGAGCCGTTGGTGCAGCTAAACGAGCACCACTATTCGGGATAATAACAACGAGCCCTTCGCTTGCCAACCGGCGCAAAGCTTCTCGAACCGGGGTACGACTTACCCCCATCTGAACCGCAATATTCACCTCCGGAAGTCTCTGCCCTGGTTTGAGTTGTTTGGTAATAATTTTGTGACGAAGTTCTTGATAAGCATAGTCAGCAGAGGTTGTATACAATCTCGCTTCTCGCATTCGTTAATTCCTCCTTGATCCAAATGGACTCTCTTATATTGTATAAGAGTCTGTCTTTTTCACAAATAACTTTAACATACGTTATACTGTTCTACAAGGGATACGTGGTAAAATACACGAAAAATAAAAAAATAAACAAATTGATTGCATTATACCGCATACCTTATACCGCATACAACTGGAGGTCGTTTGATGAGAATTACTGTTCTATTATTATCTTTGGCTACTATCATCCTTTTTGCTTACGCGCTTGCCGGCCTCGGGGGATTTTTCTTTGGGAAGGGAAATACCGCATATATCATTTTCGGCCTTTCTGGAGGTATCCTATCGGCACTAGCTGCCCTTTGGCTTTGGAAAAAATACCTAAAATCCCTTGAAAATCAGCACTTCGAATAAAAGGCTTGTCTCCAAGCTTCTTGGAGACAACGGACTGCCGAAGATATTTCCTCGTTAACGATGCTGCTCACTGCAAAACGAACAGCTTCTACCCTTTCTCCTTCATAAGAAAATTGATTTCCAGAAGCAACAAGGACACCTGCCTTGCGAGCTTCAAAAGCAGCTTCTCTGCCATCAATGCCAGGAATATTTAGCCAAAGATATATTCCCCCCTCAGGGAGAAGGAAATCCCCTTCTGGCACACAAACACGTAAAGAAGCTCCTAATGTTTTCATTCTCGATTCCATCACTCCACGAGTTGTGGTCAGTGCACTTTCCAACCCTTTACTCTCTATGAAACGCTGGACTATAAGCTGATCTAGAGAGGAGACCGGCCCATATCGTTTTGCCTGAGCCTGGACAAAAGATTCCATCAGTTGGTTGGGGACAAGAGAATACCCAATACGTAGTCCCGGAAAAAGAACCTGACTAAACGATCCCAAATAGACAACCCGTTCAGATCCATCCAGAGCTTTCAAAGCAGAAATACTTCGTTCACCGTAGCGAAGTTCACCATAAGCATCATCTTCAAGAACCCAGAATCCGTATTTCATACTTCCTTCCAGGATAACATGACGTAACGATTCTGAGATAGTCTGCCCAGTTGGATTCTGAAAACTAGGGACAAGATAAAGCATATGAGAGCCAGACAGGCATTCATACCACTTTTCACTTATATCTTCAAGAGGGGGCAGTACTTTAATTTCTATGCCTTCTGATTGTGCCATCATAATAGCGTCAGGGTAAGTCAGCTTTTCAACCCACATTTGACGGACCCCTAATTGCTTAAGTGCATTAAGGGAAAGCGCAATGCCCTGCCGTCCACCTGCAGTCACAAAAACTTCCCTCCAGGAAGCTGGAATCCCTCGAGAAGCCGCATGTTTAACTAAAACATGACGCAAAGAATCAAGGCCTGAAAGAGGCGCCTCACAAAGAGCCTCTTTACTTGAGAAAGCCAAAACATCCCTTGCTACTCTAGAAAGTTCCTCCGAGGGAATAAGATCTGGGGTTGGCTGTCCTGTCCTAAAATCCCACTTATGGTCAAATTCCCCCGTAAAATAGTCGTCAGAAACGCTTCTCTCACTTACATATGTACCGCTTCGACCTAACTCCACCACATATCCATAATCAGAGAGAAGCTTGTATGCCTCCATGACCGTTATACGTCCTACACCGAGACTTTGTGCCAACCCTCTTGAGCCAGGGAGTTTGGTTTTAGGCAATAGCGCTCCTCTCTCTATCATTTTCTGCAAATGAAGAGCTATTTGCCGATATAAAGGTACTTCTGATTTCCGGTTTAGAGGTATTTCTAGCATATTGTCGCCCCTTTTGTTTTCTATATTATCTATGTTATGTTTGTAACAAAATTATACTAAATGGCAATACTTTACTGGTATGTTGATATTTTCCTATCGCATATTCGACCCTCTCGTTCTATATAAAATTTTATATGATGGAATAGGAGAGCCTATCAATTTGGTTTTCATAAACATTAATCCTCTTATGAAGGCTTTAAAAAACGATAAAAACGTCGCGCAAGAAATAGAGTAAGGGGAATTTCTCTTGCTAAAATCTCATATGGCTAGAGGCACCTGTCAGGTGCCTCTAGCCATTCTTTATAGGTTTCGGACTATCGGATGACCTATGGAAGAAAAAAGGTCATAGATTGTCTCATGTTTCTCTTTTACCTTTCTCAGCTCTTCTATACTCAAGACCCATATATCCATAGGTTTAGCCGGCTCTATTAATATTTGCCCCATGGGAACAAGGAGGCGCAACAGAGCAAAAACGTCTTCTTCCGTCTCTACAACCCATACTAACCAGTTCAAAGAATCTTGATCTGCTGAATCTAAATCCACATATCCCGGTATATACATGTGTCGCTGATTCAACAAAAAAAGATGGATTTTTCCAATACTCTCAAGGAAAAAGGGGAGCTGTTTTGAAAAAGGGGGTTGGGCACGGAAAAAGAAAAACTTATCGGAATTAACGAGACCGAGGGGATCATTGGGATGCTTAGAAAAATTCATATAGTAAGCAAAATCATAACGTCCCAGCAAGAGCAAGTCTACCTCAAAGCTTCCCACAGGAATGTTATTTTCATCGAGCCAAGAACGGGCTGCATCTCGACTCAAAGGTGTGACTTCTCTCGCTTTTAATCCCGTAACAGGAAAATGACTTTTTATTTTTTCCACGTAGGGGTGAGAGCAATATGTCCACTCTACAGAAGATGGGTTATGCAGAGCATACATTTCTTGTTGCGACAAAGCAGGGGCATATTCAAGCACTTTACCTGGATAGTAATCTTTAGCCCCCCATCTAGCAGCAAACCCGCCATCTAAAATATATTGGAATCGAGTCCGCCAAAGAAAAATCTCTTGTTCTTTATCTCCTAAAGAAGCTGATCCCGGTTTGTTCTCACAAAACCATTGCCGGCACAATTCCTGAAACGTCTCGCGTCCATGGGAAGTGAGGGAATAAATACCGTTTTTCTCTTTTAACATACCTAACTCTCTGAGTCGCCGCAGCCCTTCGACATCTTCCCCTGCCCAAAACACTGTCTCTTCATCCCAACAGGGGTGGAACGTATCAAATAGCAACAAAACCATCTCATCACTCATAAAACTCCCTCCTTTTTGCCCTTACAAAAAGACATCCTTCAGGTATTATTATGATCGAAGAAAAGAACTTTTAAAATCTTTTTTATACTTCAAGGCTGAGAATAGATACAAAAAAATTCACACCTGAATGATTTATTATTTGCCTAATTATTACAAACAAAAGGGGTATCTTTCCATGGCATCTTCTCTGAATCTTAAAACAGACCTTCTTATTTTTGATGTAGACGGCGTTCTCATCGATACGAGCATGTCGTATCCCCTCGTTGTCGCGGAAGCCATTCGATGGGTATGGAAATATGTTTTAGATCATCATGTTGACGCACCTGGATTCACATTAGGCCATTTTTATGCGACGAAAGTGTTTCCCCCCTTTAACGACGATTATGATATCGCCTGGTCTTTTTTATGTGCAACCCTGGCCCAAGAAACCGAAAGCCTACGCCGTTCAGCTCCTTCTTTAAAAGAGTGGAAAAAGCTTTTAGAAACATCTCAAGGAATGGATATAGAAGAATGGGTGAAAAAAAACGTAGGTGACAGAATTTCTCGTCTCGTGGTTCGACGAATATGTGAAGAACTTTATTACGGTGCAGAGAAAATAGAATCTATTATGGGCGAATCTCCTCTTTTCATAACATCCGGTAAAGGATACTGGCGAGAGGAGAAACCACAGATCTCTATGCACTGGAGTGATCTCTCCCTTCCTGTAGGTATTTATACAGGAAGGAGCAAGGGAGAGATGAAATTGGCACTGCAATTGCTCGGTTGGGAGGACCTTCCAGAAGAACAAATTATTACTCCCGAATCAGGCATAACCAAACCTTCCCCTCAGGGAATTGCTCACCTATGTACACTTTTCGAGGCAAATAACCCTATCTTCTTTGGCGATACAGAGAGCGACCGTCAAGCCCTATTACAATTTGGGAAGGGGCAATTTATTGCCATTGGGGCCCTATTGCCCTACTGGAGCATGCAGTTTAATTCTCTCTCCGAGGCTTTCTCTTTCCTTAAAAACAAAATGATCCTTTAAGTCTGGAAACCATCGCTTCCATATCTGTTGCATAGCAGCCGGTAAGTACTTCCTCCAAGGAAACAATGGAGGTGCCTCTTTTCTGTACTGCCACGCCTGCTGCCATATTTGCGAAACGGCAAGCCTCCTCTATGGGGAGCGTTCCACCCAGAGCTAGAGACAAAGCTGCCACAACCGTATCCCCTGCTCCTGAAACGTCATAAACTTCCATAGATAAGGCAGGCAGATGGAAACATTTCTGGGCATTGGCGTAGGTCATTCCATCGCTTCCTTGAGTAATGAGAATACCTGATAAATTAAGACTTTGACAAAGCTCCAAGGCTCCAGCCTCCACCTCTTCCTGATCATAGAGATCCCGACCCAGAAGCCTCCCTGCCTCTGACACATTGGGAGTAATAAGAGCCGCATCATAAAAACGATGATAGTGAGGCGGCTTGGGATCGGCAATAACCGGAACGTTATGAGCTTTCCCCCATAGAATAATTCCCTGGGCGAGAGAAGATGTAATAGTACCTTTTGCATAATCTGAGAGAACTATAACTGATGGGGATGTGGAGAGGTTCTCCAAAGCATCTAAAAACGCTTGTTCCTCTTCCATACTAAGAGAGATTTTTTTCTCTCTATCGATCCGGACTACCTGCTGATTCAAGGCCAATACTCTTGTCTTTACAATAGTGGGAGCTTGAGCCCTCACTAACGGAGACTCAAAGTAAACACCTTTCTCTTTCACTACATTCGTTAATATTTCACCTGCACTATCGTTGCCAATGGGGCATAGGAGAGATGCTCTCCCTCCTAAAGCCACTATATTTGTCGCCACATTAGCAGCTCCACCTGCACGATATTCATCGCGTCCCACCACTACTACAGGAACAGGGGCTTCTGGGGAAAGGCGCGAGGCTCCTCCCCAAACATAGTGATCAAGTACAGCGTCTCCCACCACCACCACATGGACATCACCAAAAAGTCGAGACAAAAAAACAAAAATTTCCACTATGGCTACCCTTCTCTCAACTTCCTGCGCAAAACTTTACCTATACTGTTACGAGGGAAATCTTCCACAAACTCAAATATCCGCGGGGTCTTATAGTGAGCAAGCTGAGTTTTACAATAAGCATAAAGTTCCTTCGAAGTTACCTTCGGATTGCTTCGTATTACAAAAGCTTTTACTATTTGCCCGCTCATAGAGTGAGGAATCCCCACAACAGCTGACTCTTTAACTCCAGGATAGCTGTTAAGAACCTCTTCTACCTCTTGGGGATATACATTGAACCCACCTACAATAATAATATCACTCACTCGATCCACAATAGAGATATACCCCTCTGAATCTATCCGAACCACATCTCCAGTATCAAACCAGCCATCTTTAAATTTTTGCGCTGTATTCTCTGAATCATTAAAATATTCCTGGGCAACAGAAGGACCTCTGAGCCATAAAACCCCTTCCTGATCTGAAGGCAAGACTTTCCCACTCTCATCACGAATCTCATATTCGAAACCTGGCAACAAAGTTCCTACTGTTCCTATTTTTCGTCGCGCTCTATCAGGATTTACTGCCACTACTGGAGAACACTCCGTTAAACCGTATCCCTCCATCACCTCTACTCCGAAAATGGCACGTACACGATTATCCAGAGCCATAGGGAAACGGTCTCCACCACTCACTATCGTAGTAATTGTTTTAGGAGCCGGCACATTCCCCTTGGCAGCCGCAGCTACAAGAAGAGAGATCATAGCCGGAACGGCAATAATAAAATTAACCCCTGTCGCATTGATGGTTTGGAGAGTGCGATCTGGTGGCATAAAATGGGGAAGAACTACTTGTCTTGCTCCCGTAAGGAGGGGTAAAAGTCCACTGGTTGAGTAACCAAGTGTATGGAAATTTGGTAACGCATTAAGTATTATGCACTCCTCCGGCTTAAAAGCCGAGAAATGTTTTGCCGCTGCTTCAACATTGCTATATATATTCGTACCAGAAAGAGGAACTGCCTTGGGAAGGCCAGTTGTTCCTGAAGTATAAAACATCACCGCAACATCGAGACGAGAAGAGGTGCGTTTTTCTCCGTGAAACGATGGAATATTTCCATTGAGATCCCCTTTTACCACTGGTATCCCCATTGATCCCAAGGATTCCTCGTCGAAAGGGACGCTATCAGGCACTAGGATAACGAAGGGATCAGCATGTCGAATACTACGGACAAGCGAATGTGGGCCTGCCTGTAAATTTAAAGGGACAATAGTTCCGCTCAGACGCCAACATGCTACAGAAAGAGCGAGGAGCAACGGACTGTTAGGCAACATTGTTACTAGCCTCTGTCCTCCTTCAAAACCGGCTTCACTAAGCACTTTTTCCAATTTATTTACAGTAGTATTGAATCGCGCTCGGCTCCACCATTCGCCATTCCACCAAAGATACTCTCTTTCAGGATCTTTTTGGTAAAGGTCACTGACCACTTCGTCAAGTCTTTTCCCCATTTAGTAACTGCCCCCTAATACGATCGAAACTTTTATTTTATCTTTTTCGCAACGTAAGCCAATTAGAAACAGATTCTGCGCAACTCCAAAGCTCTAAGACAACATGAGAAGCTACGCCATACCCCAGTTCCCAACCAGCTTGATCTATCTCTTGCAAAGAATCTGGGTGGACACACCCCCACAAACCCCTTTCCGTAGAGCTTTTAAAGAGAAGACGGGCATAGGGAACCCTGTATCCCCGAGCCTTCTCTCCCCGATCTAAAAAGAGGCCCTTGGTAAAAGATTGGATCTGTAAAGACTCCGGCCCCCCTTCTTCCAAGATATCTG
Organism: Aminobacterium mobile DSM 12262; assembly: GCF_000526395.1. NCBI lineage: Bacteria > Thermotogati > Synergistota > Synergistia > Synergistales > Aminobacteriaceae > Aminobacterium > Aminobacterium mobile. The sequence continues at coordinate 19,548 of NZ_JAFZ01000004.1, forward strand.
GAAGAGTAAAGATTCCGTCATAGTTAAAAAGCCCTAAACCTTCGTAGGATCGACCACCAGGAAGAGAGAAAGCCTGTCCCAATAACGGCGTCGAGCCCCCATTCACCATAATGGGTTTGCGAGAAAGAAAAAGATTTTTCACTTGTCCCTGCGTCTCGTGATCCCCTATCAAAACATCGGCGGCTAAGAAACCTATGCCGTGGGGGATATACATGGCATCTATTTCGTGAGTGGATAAAGAAACAAAAGAAGAAGTTCTTACTACGTCACAACCAAGATAGGAAAAAAGTTGCTCTGCATTATCGCCTGCAAGACTAAAAGCTGGATGATCATATACTGCCACTGTGAAATGAGATAGTTGTCGTACATTAAGATCTTGAGGACAACTCCACCGCAAATCCAACGTTGCAAGGGCCGCAATAGAAGCCCAATCTACCTGATCGACCAACCCCACAAGTTGCGCAGCTGCTGCCCTCAAAGCTAATATGAACCGCGAGCCTCTTTCAGGGAGCGAAAGTTCAAAAAGAGAAGCCCATTGACGTTGCAAGTATGCAGGGATATACCCCAGACTAATCAAAGGTGTTCTGCGCCCTTGTTCGATTTCAAGAAGCTGATATTCTCTTGGATTAAAGACCGACATATACAACATTGCCAGAACAGAGGCTGGGCCACCGGCAACTCCATCACATTGAGATACAAGGTTTTCTACAGTTCTAGCCGTTAATGTTGCAGCTGTATCCCCATATACTATAGGAACGATTCCACATCCAAGGGCTCTTCCTACTTCAATAGTTAAAGGAGAGACGGTGATCATATCTTCCTTGCTTCTCTCTCCAAGAGGAGCAATAATTATATTCAGAGCACTGCTATCAGCAGATTGCTGAAAAAGAGACTTTAAATTCTTTTGGCTGCCGCAAAGGAAGGGATCTAGCACTGTTACTGACTGCCCGCATATACGCTGTAACAGTAAAACGAGTTTCTCATCAACTCCTGCACAAAACAGCCGGAGAGGGTATCTTAGCTGTTTCATGGCGCTCATAACTAAAGCAACAGGCGGAACCTCCCCTTTTCTTCGTTCATCAGCAAGTATAAGCCGAGGGATATCCAACTAAAACGCCCCTTTTTATAGATATGAAACTTAGTGTATCATATATATCGATCGTAATATACATGATAAGACGGAGGTTGGTCGAGATGTCCGCACCATGGATCTACATTAAAGATCTCTCTCTTTACGAGGGGCAAACCGTCACAGTAAAAGGATGGATGTACAACAAACGAAGCTCTGGGAAAATTCATTTTCTTCAACTCCGTGACGGAACTGGAACGGTACAAGGCGTTATGGTAAAAAATGAGGTATCTGAAGATGATTTCGAAGAAGGGAAACGACTCTGGCTGGAAGCTTCAGTGAAAGTTGAGGGGACAGTAAGACTGGACACACGGGCCCCATCAGGAGTAGAGCTAACCATTACTGGCCTTCGGACCATACAAAATCCAGAAGAAGAGTACCCGTTGGGGAAAAAAGACCATGGGATCGATTTCTTACTCGATCATCGTCATCTTTGGCTTCGCAGTAGCCGGCAACAAGCAATCATGCGAATTCGAGAACGTGTTATATGGTCAGCGAGAGAATATCTGCATAAAGAAGGGTTTATGCTCATCGACAGTCCAATTCTCACAGGGTCCATAGGAGAAGGTGCTGCAGGTCTCTTCGAAATGGACTATTTTGAAGAGACAAAGGCATATCTGGCACAGACAGGGCAACTCTACGCAGAAGCCGCAGCAGCAGCTTTCGGCAAAGTTTACTGCTTTGGCCCTACATTCAGAGCAGAGAAATCTAAAACCCGACGACATCTCACCGAATTCTGGATGTTAGAACCAGAAGTAGCTTTTTACGACCACAATAAGAATATTGAACTTCAGGAAAAACTTGTTTCATATATAGTGGAACAAGTTTTGGACAATTGTCGTCAAGAATTGGAGAGTTTAGAACGAGATATTTCAAAATTAGAACGGATAAAAGCTCCTTTTTATAGAATAACTTACGACAAGGCTATGGAAATACTTCACGAACTAGGGAGCCAAACTCCCTACGGAGATGACTTCGGGAATGAAGATGAAACAATACTCACCCAGCAATTTGATAAACCAATTTTTGTGGAATGTTACCCTAAAAAGGTAAAAGCTTTCTATATGAAGGAACACCCGGAAAATCCTGATCTCGTTTTATGCGATGATCTTCTGGCACCAGAAGGATATGGAGAAATTATTGGAGGATCTCAGCGAGAAGATGACCTCCATCGCCTCCTTGGTCGCATTCACGAAGAGGGACTGTCTGAGGAATCTTACGATTGGTATCTTGATCTGCGCAAATTCGGAACCTTCGTTCACAGTGGATTTGGCATGGGAATTGAAAGGGTCGTGGCATGGATCTGCGGCCTTGATCATATTCGGGAAGCCATCCCCTGGCCACGGACCATCTACAGAATAAAACCTTAAAACGCTATGTGGTTACCGCTGAGATCTTCAGGGATTTTATAGTTGGTAACCATCTAGATGGGGATAAAGGGAAAGAAATTATCGTGTATAACTAATACTTTTTAATTTAAAGAGCGGGACAAACTTCTTTCGCCCCGCTCTTTCCAATCACAGCACAATAAGACAAACTTACAAGAAACTTACAGAAAAACTCCTCTCATGCGAGCAGCATCTGCTACACGCTGAATGGCTGCCATAAAGGCTGCCCGGCGCATTTTAACGTTCTTTTCCTCAGAGTAACCCCAAACTTTTTTGAAATTCTCTTTCATGATTCGGATCAAACGTTCGTTATACTCTTCTATGGACCAGAAGAATCCACCGAGGTTCTGAGCCCACTCGAAGTATGAGCCTATAACTCCGCCTGAGTTAGCAAGAAAATCTGGAACAATCAAAACGCCCTTCTCATCGAGGATAGCATCAGCACCAGGAGTTAAGGGACCATTAGCAGCTTCAACAATATATCGCGCCTTAACTTTGTCAGCGTTTTTATCGTTGATTACGCCTTCAAGAGCTGCAGGAATAAAGAGATCTACATCGAGGAAAAGGATGTCAGTAAGTCCCATCTTCTCAAGGCCTGGCTGCTCATAGCCTTCAAGAAGTTTCTTGGGATGGACATTCTGCACATGATGCATGGCCTTATCAATATCTATACCGTCTTTGCAATAATATGTTCCTGTAATATCGCTGATACCAACTACTTTTCCGCCAGCATCCTGAAGAGTCTTTGCGGCATAGGTTCCAACGTTACCAAAGCCCTGGATAGCGAAAGTCGCGCCTTTTACATCCTTCTTCAAAGCCTTGAAAAGCTCAAGAGCACACGTAGCAACACCATATCCCGTTGCTGCCGTGCGACCTTTCGATCCCCAGAGACCCACTGGTTTACCCGTAAAAATAGCAGGTTCTAAGCGGCCTCTCATTTTACTGATGGTGTCCATGAACCAAATCATCTCAGGAGCTCCTGTATTCACGTCTGGAGCAGGAACGTCAGTCCAGGCATCAAGGAAGGGCTCCATACGAGCTGCATAGGTTCTCGCTACACGTTCTTTTTCCTTCTTCGACATTTCGAGGGGATCACAGCAAACGCCACCTTTCCCTCCGCCGTAAGGAATACCTGCGAGGGAACATTTCCATGTCATCATCATAGCAAGAGCTTCACACTCGTCCAAGCAGACTTCCGGATGGAATCGAACTCCACCCTTCGCTGGCCCAACAGCCGTAGAATGTTGCACGCGATAGCCTTCAAATACCTTGATAGTTCCATCATCCATTTCTACAGGAATGGAGACTGCAACCTTACGCTCAGAGTGGCTCAGAATTTCAACAAGCCCATCTTCGAGGCCCATCTCTTCGGCAGCACCATAGAAGTTTTTCAGGGCCGTATCAAGGAGCACATTAGAGGACGTACGCTTAACCACGGACATCAAACAAACACCTCCTACAAGCTAACGGTTCACGCCATTATTCAAACCAACGTCATTAAGAACTCTTTATTTACAATAATATCACGAATTTTACATACCACCCAACAATAGACCGTCAATTTTGTTAAATAGTACTTTATACCCAGAATTAACTCGATAATTCAGAAAAAGGAATACTTTATACTGTATGTTGTGCTCTTTATACATAAAAAAGAGGAAGAGGGTTAACCCTCTTCCTCTTTCAAAGCTTCATTTTCCTAATGGCAATGACAACTTCCACAACTACTAGATCGTGAATGTCCGATGAGAGCTGATTCCACAACAAGGTTCGACGCCCAAAGGAAGCCTCTCAATTCTATTTTTACCTCATCGTTCTGGAACTCCATGAAATCTGGAATCCATAACTTTACTCCCTTTACATCATAGGAAGTATATCCCTGAGCCGCTGGCGGCATACCACTCTCTACGAGAACGGCACGAACAGCAGCTCAACCACCACCTACGTTTCTTTCAATTAAGAAAGCTTCACTCATCTTCGACAAACGTTCAAATGCTTTATCAGATATGGCGATTTTTAAATCTCTCATGCCTCTACACCTCCACTCCCTCTATCTTAAAAGCATTATACCCCCTTAAGGTATATCTGCCAACCCCTCTTCTCAAGGAATTTAGAAAAAAGTTCATCGGGTGGGGCTACAAAAATTTTCCCCTCCCGATCTTTCAGAGGTGAGGATACGTGTTTAAACTGCACTTTCCACGCATGAAGCAACGGGTGATTAAGACCAATACGATGATGCCATTCTCCATTAACCGCATCATCGCCATATTTCACATCTCCAACTATAGGATGACCGATAGAAGCCAGATGGACTCTGATTTGGTGAGATCGTCCCGTTATAAGTTCTACCTGAAGCAAAGAATAGTCCTGATCCCCTGCGATTTTTACATAACGAGTAAGGGCCGATTGTCCCTCTGGATTGACAGTTACAATATTATGCTCTCTATCTTTTAACAATGGCGCGTCTATAGTTCCTTCATGAGGGGTTTTTCCCCGAACAGCTACTAAATAAAATTTTGCTATATCGTCATCCCTCAACGCTCGCTGAAGCTCTCGAAGAGCCTGTCCATGCAGAGCAATGATCACTAAACCAGATGTGTTTCTGTCGATACGATGGATAGCAGCAGGGCGAAAATCAGCTTTTTCCCCCACAATATTCCATACTCGAGTAATTACACTGTCCCCTCCTTGGCAATCTGGTTGCACTAATAACCCAGCAGGTTTGTTAATAGCCATGAGCATGGCATCTTGATACACTATCTCGAGTTCTTTTCCATAAACAGGGGAAAGGGCTGGAGCAGGAATATTTTCTGCTGGCTCCCAAGGAACAATAACAGTTTGCCCCTCTTCAAGGTGGAAAGAGCAATCTACTTTCTTGCCATCCACCCGTACAAGGCCCTTTCGTATCCCCTTCATCATGGCTCCCAAGGGAAGACGAGGCCAAAGGGATCGAATAACCTTATCGAGCCTTCGACCCGCTTGATGAACTGAAACCTTAAAAGAGCAGGACATGCGCTATTACTCCCATTTCCAAAATCGGCGCTGAGCAGAATAGCTCCACTCAGATATCTCTTTACCATCATCAATCTGGTCTACAGCGTCTCTCCAACAATACAGCTTAAAGTCCAACTCATCTGCCGCTGAAACAATCATGGCCTCAGGAGTAGCTGGGACAACGGGAGAACCGAATTCCTTACTTCCATGATGGCTCACTACAATATGCCCTAATGCCGAAGCATACCGCTGATCAAGGTTGTACTCTTCAAAAAGACGAGCTAACCGGTTATATCCCAAAACTATGTGATCGATAACAGTTCCCTCAACTGTCATTTCGGGGGCTGGAGAGAGTTTATAAGAATCTAACTTCCCTATATCATGCAATAACGCTCCGCCAATAACAATATCTCGGTTTACTTCGTACCCAGAATGAGAGCTAGCCTCTGCCATGGAACAAGCCAATCGAGCTACTCCAAGTGTATGTTCCAGCAAACCAGAAACATATGCGTGATGGTGAGAAACAGCAGCAGGCCAAACTTTGAAGCATTCCCAGAACTCCCCCTTAAAAACAAAGTTTAAAAAATCTTTTATAGGAGAGGTACATGTTTCTATCATCCCACGAAAGTCTTTCTCCATATCTTCTTCTTCGAAAGGAGAACGCTGCACAAAAGAGTGGGGCTTATATCGCTCTTGGTCCACATAAAAAACCGCGTTAAAATTATATTGAGACTGGCCTCGAAATTCCACAACTTGACCTAAAAGACCTATGCTGTGTCCAGCCAAATCGGTGGTCAGTTCCCATGTCAGGGGATCTATCGATTGTTGAGGTTCTACACGTCGATCCCACCATTGGGCATTCCCCCAGATTTTACCCTCAAGGGCACCTTCCTCATCCATAATGGATAGCTCCCAATAGGTTTTTCCATTACGGTCTCTTTTCGATATTATTTTATTGACGACACCAAGACAATAAAATTTACTCTCCCGAGGCAGCTTTCGAACAGCTCCTGTTTTAAGATATTCAACTTCCGCCACACAAACTCCTCCTATCCTGAAACTCAATCAAGCTCCATATTTTTCTAATTTCAAGCTGTGAGCTAACAATAATCCCATAAGTTTTTCTCCCGGCAAACGCCCCAGAGTTCCAGAGGCGCAGCTCCGCTCACCAAAGAACAACGCTCCACTTCGACGGGCATAAGGGCTCCAAAGCAAAACGGGAACATCATGCCATGAATGGCCGGCGAGGCGCGATGGCGTGCTATGGTCACCTGTAATTGCTAATACATCAGGTTTCAAGTCGAGGATTTTAGGAAGAAGTCTGTCTACCTCCTCTATCACCTTCACCTTTTCACCAAAGTTACCATCCTCTCCTCTACTATCTGTGTACTTCACATGGACATAGAAAAAATTATATTCTGACCAGTATCTGCCAACAGAATGGAAAAGCTCTTCCATTGTTTCTCCTGGCTCTCCAATATCCATGCCTACAAGACGAGCCAAACCTCGATACATGGGGTATGTGGCCAATGCTATTGGTTTTATCTTGTATAGTTCAGAAAGAGAGGGGAGATGAGGCGCAGAGGAAAAACCTCTTAGGAGGCACCCATTAGCAGGAGTCTCCGATTTTAATACTTCCCAAACACGGCGAATAAAACCATTGATAATTCTCTCTGTTTTCTTTGCCTCTTCATTTTGAGCTACGGCCCAGCGCATAGGGTGACCATCTTTTTGAGGATCTGCATCATGGACAGCTTCAGACAAGCCTTCACCTGAAAAAACAACTACAAAACGATGTTCTTTGCCCGGATAGAACGTTACTTTCACATCGTCAATAGAATGAATAGCCTGCTGAAGTTTTTTTATAATTTCCTCGCTTTTTTCCGTGGGAATGCGGCCAGCTCTACGATCCACAATAATATTTTTTTCATGATCCACTGTACAAAAATTCCCCCTGGCACAAACATCTCCAGCACCTACATGAGCTCCAACACCAAGAGCTTCGAGAATTCCCCGTCCAATTGACCACGTAAGAGGATCATACCCAAAAAGAGCCAAATGGCCTGGACCACTTCCTGGCGTAATTCCAACATCTACCATAGAAAGAAGTCCCATTTCACTTTCAGCCGCTAAACGGTTCATAAGAGGAGTAACAGCCTCTTCCAATTCTGTCGATCCCTCTTCTCCTGGAAGACCCCCAAGACCATCCATGACGAGCAAAAGAATTTTCTTTTCATTCTCTGTTGCCAACGATTGAAGCAGTTCTGCACGGGACACCACGCTAACACCTCCATGAGATCGGGCTTATTTATATATATTTCAAATTTTTCTTGCAATAATATATTATCCTAATGTTTGATAAAGCATTAACGTTTCCAGGCTCTTATGTTATGATTCAAAAAGATATTTTGCTTCATAATATACGCATAAGGGGGACGTTGTTATATGAAGTTTTCCAAAAGAATCACTTCCATGCAATCTTCTCCTATCAGAAGATTGATTCCGTACGCTGATGAAGCAAAGACCAAGGGCAAAAAGGTGTATCACCTCAACATAGGCCAACCCGATATAAAAACTCCTCCCTCTTTCCTCTCTGCGATTAAAAATTTCGCTCAAGAAGTTATTGCCTATTCTACCTCTCAAGGGAGCAACGAACTTCGCGACGCTATGAGAAAATACTATGAAAATTTCAATATTCATTTCGATCGGGATCATATTCTTGTCACTAACGGGGGCAGTGAAGCCATTATGTTCTCTATTATGGCTACGTGCGATCCTGGCGACGAAATTCTGATTCCTGAACCTTTCTACGCCAACTACAATGCCTTTTCACAATGCGTAAGTGTCAATGTGGTACCTATTACCACCAAAGCCGAGGAAGGATTTCACCTCCCGCCACGAGAGAAGATAGAGCCTCTTATCTCTCCTCGAACACGTTGTATTCTCATCTCAAATCCTGGGAACCCTACAGGAACTATCTATACTCTCGATGAGATGAAAATGCTAGCTGAGCTGGCCAAGAAACACAACTTGTTTATCATAGCTGACGAGGTCTACAGGGAGTTTGTTTATGATGGCCTTAAATATACCAGTTTTGGCAATCTCCCAGAAATAGAAGACAGGGTTATTATCGTCGATTCTGTATCGAAACGCTATAGTGCATGCGGAGCTCGCATTGGATGCATCGCTTCGAAAAACCTTGATCTTATGAAGGAAATATTAAAGCTTTGTCAGGGGAGACTCTGTGTCCCAACCCTTGAGCAAGTAGGTGCTACCGCCCTTTACAGTACCCCTGTCTCTTATCTGGAAGACGTGAACAAAGAGTATCAAACGAGGCGAGATACGCTATATAAAGCTCTAAAAGAAATGCCCGGCGTAGTATGCGAACAGCCAAAAGGGGCCTTTTATGTCATGGTAAAAATGCCAGTGGACGACGCTGAAAAATTCGTTATCTGGATGTTACAAAACTACGACATCAACGGGGAAACTATGATGGCAGCACCGGGAGAAGGATTTTATGCTACTCCCGGGCTTGGCAAGAATGAAGCCCGCCTCGCTTACGTATTAAATAATGAAGATATTGTAAAAGCTATGAACATTTTGAAAGGTGCCCTTGAGGCATATCCTGGCAAAATAGAATCAATAGCAGCTAAATAAGAGATAAAAAACGGTATCTTAAAAAATATAAAGGCCCTTTTCGGATAGTATTCCGGGAAGGGCCTTTATGATAGCATAGAGACTACCATCTAGAGAATTTGAAGGGAGCGTCATCCCAATGTCACTACGGGTCAAAGAGGCTTTAGCTAAAGATGTAGGTCATGGTATTGCGCGAATGGATCCTCAAGACATGAAAAAATATGGGCTCTCTGAGGGACAAATAGTTCTTATAGAAGGTAAACGCCAGACTCCTGTGAGAATTCTATCTTGCGATTCCAGTGATATGGGGCAACAGATCGTCCAGATTGACGGCATTATCCGGGAAAACGCCCATGTCGGTCTGGATGAAAAGATAAAAGTGCTTAAAACGGATCATCATTTTGCGGGAAGTATTGCCCTCCGCCCTCTTACCACTACTCCATTACTTGAGAAAGAACGTGACTCTATCTATCTTAGTTCACAGTTGGAAGGCCTCCCCGTCCTCAAAGGAGACAGAATCCGGGTAACACTTTTTGGGACAAGAACATGCGATTTTCTCGTATCAGACACAACGCCAGACAGTGTTGTGATTATTAGCACTGCTACATATGTTAATGTGGAAAAGCAATCTTCCTCCCTACAAAAGGCAAGCCGTATATCTTATGAGGATATAGGTGGGCTTGGTCCCCAGATTCAAAGAGTGCGAGAAATGATTGAGCTCCCCCTCCGTTTCCCCCAAGTTTTCGATAGGTTGGGAGTACAACCTCCTAAAGGTGTGCTGCTGTACGGGCCTCCAGGAACAGGGAAGACAGTGATCGCACGAGCTGTAGCCAATGAAACAGACGTCTATTTTACACATATTTCAGGCCCTGAAATTATTGGGAAATTCTATGGTGAAAGTGAGGAACGACTTCGCAATGTTTTTGACGAAGCTCAGGCTCATTCCCCCGCTATTATTTTTATAGATGAAATCGATGCTATCGCCCCAAAACGAGAGGAAATGGGGGGCGAAAAACAAGTAGAGAGGCGAGTCGTTGCTCAACTTCTTGCCTTAATGGACGGTCTTGAATCTCGTGGGCAAGTTATTGTGATTGGGGCTACCAATATTCCCAACACTCTTGATCCCGCATTGCGCAGGCCAGGACGTTTTGATAGGGAAATCGCCATCCCCATCCCGGACCGGAACGGTCGGCTTGAAATACTGCAAATTCACACTCGAGGCATGCCTCTGGCACAAGATGTAGATCTTCCCCGGCTTGCAGAAATTACTCATGGTTTTGTAGGAGCGGATTTAGAAGCTTTGGCAAAAGAAGCCGCTATGGCATCCCTTCGGCAACTCTTGCCAAGTATAGATTATGAAAAAGCTCAAATTCCCTATGACCTACTGCTCTCCATGAATGTCTCCATGGAAAATTTTCTCGATGCTCTGAAGGAAGTAGAGCCTTCTGCGATTCGAGAAATTTTTGTGGAGGTTCCAGATGTAACTTGGGACGATATTGGCGGACTCGATACGATTAAGGAAGAACTTATTGAAGCTGTACAATGGCCACTTAAATATAGTGAAATCTATGAAAAGTTTAACATAACGCCGCCACAAGGTATTTTGCTCTATGGCTCTTCCGGTACGGGGAAAACCCTCCTTGTTCGGGCGCTGGCCCATGAAAGTGGAGTTAACTTTATTCCCGTCAAAGGCCCCTCGCTCATGTCAAAGTATGTAGGTGAAAGCGAACGGGCTATTCGGGATGTTTTTAGAAAGGCCAAACAAGCCTCTCCGTCTATCCTCTATTTTGATGAAATTGAATCTCTCGTTCCCATACGAGGGCGAGACAGCGGTGCTGGTGCCAGCTTTACAGAACGCGTAATCAGCCAATTTCTGGCAGAAATGAGCGGCATAGAAGAATTAAAGGGCGTCACAGTTCTGGCCACAACAAATAGGATCGATCTTATCGACCCCGCTCTCCTTAGCAGTGGCCGTTTTGATGTGGTTTTAGAACTACCGTTACCAGACAGGGAAGCTAGAGGAAAAATTTTCAAAATCCACCTTCGCCAGAAACCTTTAGCAAAAGACGTAAAAATAGAAAAATTAGCAATACAAACGGAAGGCCACTCGGGAGGAGATATTGCTCTTCTTTGTAGGAAAGCCTCTGCTCTGGCCATTCGAGATTACCTAAAAAACAAGAAGCGGAAAGTTCCCCTTTTACAGAACAAACATTTTGAGGCAGCTTTTGTTTTCTTAAGAGATCATTTAGGGAAGAACTAGACAAGGAAAAGCGGCAGGATAAATACAAGAATATCTCGTTTTTATTCTGCCGCTTCAAACGTACGTAAAGCCTAATAAAGTACCCTATAGATAAATAGGTTCCCCATAACTTTTCTTACATAATTCCTTGTTTCATTGTAAGGAATATCTTCCATCCATTCATCAAAGGGGCGATCCTCTCCCTCTTTTATCCACTTCCCTACAGATCCACTTCCTGCATTATAAGCTGCTACCGCCCACTCCAATCGTCTGAAACGCTTCTGTAATCTAGCCAGGTGAGAAGCACCAAGCAAAATATTTGTCGCTGGATCCCATAAATCTGCATTTCCCATCTCCAGAAGCCGAGCCTCTTCTTGTCCTGTCGCAGGCATAAGCTGCATAAGACCGACAGCTCCCACCCAGCTATTCACATCAGCATCAAAGGCACTTTCCTGTCGCATAACAGCCCAAATAAGATTCCCCTCTACGCCAAAACGCTGAGAAGCAGACTCCACAAGATTTTTAAAGGGCCTAGGATAGAGAAAGCGTATCCCCTCTCGCGGCAGAGGTACGTTCTTGAGCAGCGTAGAGGACAAAGAAGAAACGGTGCTATAAGCACCGGCTTCATCTCCAAGCCATTCTGATAAAACTGCAGCTCTGTACATAGCGGAAGGAGTCCCTTCCTTCAATAAGCTCAGTTTGGCATAAAAAACAAAACCCCATTTTTCAAGAATACCCTGCGACCGATTGAGTTCAGAAGGGATCTCGTTACTAAAAGAGGGCCCTCCTGGAGAGGCGAGAGAACTATAAATAGAGAGAGGATATTCAGCGAGGAGTTGATAAAAACGTTCCTCAGCTTTATTCTTTTCCCCTACTTTTTCGTATCCACGAGCTGTCCAGTACAAAAGACGCTCTCTCCACACACCCTCGCCGCCCGATAGAAGCTGTTCCCATATTACAAGAGCATCTTCCGTCCTCTCTTTCTTCCAGGCTTCCCATGCTCGATCCCAAAGGATCGATCGCGCCCCTTCCGACGTAGGGTAACGTTCTATAAGTTCTAGTTCTAAGTTTTTCTTAACATCCCCGTCAGCGACAGTAAAAAGAGCAAATAGTGCTTTGGATCGAAATGGAACTGGGCCACTATCTGCAATACGACGTAATGAAGCTATAGCTTTTTCTTCTTCTGCCCGCCCTGCTAAAACACCAATTCGACGAATAGAGGATTCCGCATACCCCTTCCCATTCATAGCTAACCATTCCCATAAATCCAACGCCTCTTTATAGCGCTCCAGCCGATAGCAAGACATCGCTCGATAATAACGGGATTTTAACCCTTCTGCTGAATCTAGAGGAACAGATAAAAAAAGGGAGATAGCTTTCTTGTAATCCCCTTTTAAGTACGCTGCGTAACCGACAGCTCCAGCCACAGCTGCATTCCAAGGTTCCGGGCTCTTTTCTAGGACAGAAAAAGCTTTTTTGTTGAGAGGCTCAAAACGTACAAGCTGTAATCCATAAGCCACGTTATCACCTGGGAGGGAAAGAAGCTCGTTCAGAGTTTGGACTGTCTGAGCTTGGCTAGTGGAAAGCTTCAACATGGCTTCAAGCCAGCCCCTTTTCTCCTCATCTGTTGCTGTCAAGCGATACAGAGCATAAGCTACGTAATAGTTTAAGCCTTCCGGAGCCCTTGAGTAGAGAGAATGAGCCGCCTGTAATGCTTGAGCTATATTCCCCGTACGTTCGTGAGCCAAAACAATCATCATATCTCTATAAGGAATCAGCTCTTCAGGGAGCTCGCTTCCTATTCTCTGCAAAACATCTAAAGCTTCTTTCCAGCGTCCTTGAAGCCAAAAAGCATTTGCCACAAGAGAAAGCTCTCGCGGCGAAATCGTCTCTCCCTGCTGATAGAGGGAATCGAGTAACTTCCAATCTCTATTCCAAAAGGCTTGATCCAGAGAAGGTCTTTCTTCTGCGGAAAGGGCCAGTACTCCCGCTCCATTTACCAGTAAAAGGATTCCTAACACCATTGCCAGAGTTCGAAGATATCTCCTTGTCAAACTACTCTCCTCCTTCCACTCCGGAGTGTGGATATTCTATTATACAAGAATGATATATACTCTTGAAATTTTATAAATTACAAATAAGATCATTGTTTTTACTCTGGAGCCTCTGAATATTCTATGCTAGCATGAGTCTAGAAAAAATAGAGAGAAGGTGGCGAGATTATGTGTTGCTTCTTTAAAAAATTTGTACTCTTTCTTTTTGTTCTTTCTCTCTCAGCTGGAGCTGCAGAAGCTGCCCTATCTCCACAACAGCTTGAACGGGCATGGGAAAGAATATCTAAGGCTGCTGGGCTGGAAACAGCTCCTATTACTATAGAAAATAAAAAAGAACCCAATGCTTGGGTTCAATTTTCTGGAGATAATCGTTCCGTCCACGTTACATCAGGACTAATGAACCTTCTCGATACAGAAGATGAAATAGCTGGAATTCTCGGCCACGAGACGGGCCATATCAAGCTGAATCATTATGGAAGTACGGTAGGGCGCAATCTCCTCTGGACCCTTCTTTTCAAGAATATCAAAGGCTCCAGTGGCGAGATTCTTGCCAATCTTGGTGTCGGCCTTGCAGAATCTGGTTTTAGCCGAGAACAGGAAGTAGAAGCAGATGACTATGGGGTGGATCTGGCTGTTAAAGTTGGATATAGCCCTTGGGGGCTAGTTAAGGCCTTGGAAAAGATGCGTGATGCAGGGTATGCTACATCGCCCAGTGGCTTCAACTCCCATCCTCCTACAGAGCGGAGATTGCAACATATACGGGAAACCGCTTCAAAATACAGCAAATAAAAACTTCGCCTAAATGTATATTTTATTCTTCACTAAAGTGAGCATATTCTTGCTTTTTTCAATGTTATAATTGTCTTATCATGTCTTCTTTTTTCTTGTTTATATCAATGTAGTTTACAATTTATGGATTTTACGGCCTTGTTTTTAGATTTGTTTGACTTTCTATAACGCCAATGGGGAGGCGATATGTGTGAGCAAAATTTGGGAGGCAAATTTCAGTTACAATGCTGTGAACGTAAGGCCTTCGCCTATTAGAGAGATGCTTTCTGTTATCAAACAACCTGGTATGATTTCTTTTGCAGGAGGAATGCCTGCTCCAGAGATTTTCCCGATTGATGAGTTTTATGAAGGAGTCCACATTCTTAAAGATGATGGTAAAAATCTCCTTCAATATGGGACGACAGAGGGCTACCTCCCTTTGAAAGAATTTTTGGCAGAGTGGACCGCCCCGCGAATGGGGCGAGCTGTGTCTCCTACAGAAGAAATGATTATTACCACTGGATCCCAACAAGCTCTTGACCTTTTCTCTTGGGCCATGGTAGACAGAGGCGATTATGTCATCACCGAAGATCCTTCATACCTTGCTGCCCTCACTACTTTCTATAATCATGGAGCCCGCTTCATCGGCATTCCTACGGATAGGAACGGTATGCAAGTCGATCTGCTGCCGGAAGCCATAGAAAGAGCTCGTAAAGAAGGAAAGAATATAAAGTTCATTTACACTATCGTTAATTTCCATAATCCTGGCGGCTCTACCATGTCAATTGCAAGGCGGAAAAAGCTTGTGGAATTTTCTCATAAATACAATATACCTATCTTCGAAGACGACCCTTACGGTTATGTGCGTTATGACGGAGAACATCTCCCATCTATATTTTCTTTCGATAGTCAGGGAGGAGTTGTCTACGCTGGCTCTTTCTCCAAAATTCTATCGCCAGGCAGTCGTGTAGGATGGGTTGCCGGTTCCAAAGATATTATAAGGAAAATGACGGTGTTTAAACAGGCTACAGACCTGTGCACTAGCACCATTACCCAAGCGTTGGTAGCCGAATATTGCCGCAATGGCTATCTCGATAAACATTTACCCGTCATTATCGGTAACTACCGCGTTAAACGAGACGCTATGGACGAAAGCTTCAAGCGCCATCTCGATCCTTTAGGGGTATCGTGGGTTAAACCTGAAGGAGGATTCTTTTACTGGCTCCATTTCCCTGGGGTCAATACTCATGATCTCTTCAAAAAAGCTATCGAAAAGAAGGTAGCTTTCGTAGTTGGAGAACCTTTCTGCACAAACCCAGGAAGTGGAATTCATAACGCTCGACTGTGCTTCACATTCCCTACGCCAGAGGTAATAGAGGAAGGAGTTAAAAGGTTGGCGGTAGCAGTGCAAGAACTGGTTCAAACCGTTGAAGCATAGGAGTGTACTCCGCTGCTACCAGAAAAAAGAATAGATAAAAAGAGCCCGTGTGTAAAACATAACGGGCTCTTTTTGAACGACAAGGGAGGGAATTGCAAGCGTGGACAATTTTTGGGAACCTCTCTATAGTGAAGCAGCACAAAAAATAAAACCTTCTCCTATTCGTGACATCTTCCATATTATTAGAAAACCTGGCATGATCTCTTTCGCAGGTGGAATGCCCGACCCAGAAATTTTTCCAATAGAACAGTTTTATGAAGCCTCGTCCATTATCCGAAAGCATGGGAAAGATATTCTTCAATATGGGGTTACAGAAGGATATCCTCCCCTCAAGGAGTTTCTAATTCAATGGCTCGCCCCCCGTTTGGGACGCACAATCTCCATGGAAGAGATACTTATAACTTCTGGATCTATTCAAGCAACAGACCTTCTCACCCTCTCTACTATTAATCGTGGAGATTACGTTATTACAGAAGAGCCCACTTTTCTGGGAGCCACTATTGATATGTATAATCATGGAGCTCGTTTCCTTTGTGTCCCTTGTGATAACCACGGTATGGAAGTAGACAAACTACCTGAAATCATAGATAAAGCTCATGCAAAAGGGAACCGCATTAAATATATTTATACCATTCCCAACTTCAATAATCCTTCCGGTGTTACCATGAGCTTGGAGCGGCGTAAAAAACTGATAGCTATTGCTCAAAAATACAAAATAGCCATTCTGGAGGATGATCCTTACGGTTATATCCGTTTTGAGGGAGAAAATATACCCCCTCTCTATTCTCTTGATAAGACAGGCCTCGTCATCTATGCTGGATCTTTTTCAAAAATTCTTGCGCCAGGAACGCGAGTAGCGTGGTGTTGCGGCAATAAAGACATTATTAGAAAAATGGCAGTCTTTAAACAAGGAGTAGATACATGTACGAGCGTAGTGGCTCAGGCTCTCGTTTATGAATATTGCCGATTAGGATATTTAGAGTCCTTCCTGCCTCGAATTGTAGATCATTATAGAAAAAAACGGGATTACATGGAGGACGCATTGAACGTCCACCTACCTGAAGAGACCGCTTTTTTTCATACTCCAGCTGGTGGTTTCTTCTATTGGGTTGAAACCCCCTATATATCATCGAACGACCTCTTCGAAAAGGCACTAGAAAAAAATGTAGCCTTTGTAAAAGGAGAACCTTTCTATCCCAACGGAGGAGGGGCACATCACTTACGGCTTTGTTACACATTTCCTTCCCCAGATATGATCGATGAAGGGATACGTCGGCTCGGAGTGTCTGTGAGAGAGCTTTTATAGTACCTAAAGTGGAAGATTAAAAAAAGGGCTGCTTAACAAGAAGCAGCCCTTTTTGTTGTAATATACGTATAGAAAATATTATGATCGTTTAAAACGAAGGGAGGTTATGTAACTATGCCTGAAGAAACCATCGCTGCAATCTCTACTGCCTGGGGAGAGGCTGGTATTGCTATCGTGAGACTTTCTGGTCCAAACTCTAGAATTTTAGCAGATGAAGTAGTTCAAGGCCTCATTCCTTTAGCACAAACACCCCCTCGTTTTTTGCGAAATGGCTATCTCCTCGATGAAAAAGGAGTATGCATTGATCAGGTGCTTTATTCCTGGTTTAGGTCTCCAAAAAGCTACACTGGGGAAGAAATGGTAGAAATATCCACCCATGGAGGCACTTTGGTTGCTCAAAAATGTTTAGAGCACCTCATTAAAAAAGGAGCTCGCCTAGCCGAACCTGGAGAGTTTACAAAACGCGCTTTCCTCAATGGGAAAATTGACCTTTCGCAAGCAGAGGCTGTTCTCGGTATTATTCGTTCAAAAAGTGAAGAAGCTCTTAGGGCTGCAACCCGCACTCTTCGCGGAGAACTTTCCACCTTTGCCCATGATATCTACAACGAACTGCTCTCGCTCTCCGCAAGCGTTGAGGTTGGATTGGATTTCCCTGAAGAAGACCTTCCCTATATAGACCGTAACGACGCAGAATCAGGATTTTGGATGTTACGTCAGAGCTTGGAAGATCTATTGGATCGTTGCAACACAGGGTTACTCCTCAGAGAAGGAATACGAGTAGCCCTTGTAGGTCGTCCCAATGTAGGAAAATCGTCTCTTCTTAATGCTCTGTTGAAGGAATCTCGAGCGATAGTAACAGCCATTCCAGGAACTACGAGAGATCTCATCGAAGAAGTTCTTACATACCGAGGCATTCCGATACGTTTAGTAGATACAGCAGGGATCGGTGCGCCTACAGACGAAGTTGAAGCTATAGGAGTCGCTCGAGCAGAACAAGCGATGAAAGAGGCTGATATTCGGATCTGGGTTATCGATGGAAGCGAAGCCCTTACGTCTGTAGATCTGTCTTTGGCACAGAAAATTTCCGCTACTGACCATATTGTAGTCATAAACAAAGCCGATTTACCTATGGTTGTCACAGAAGAAATAATCAACGGTATTCTGCCGGAGAGCCCCGTATTTGTTATCTCTGCACAAAAAAAGGAGGGGTTGGAATCTCTCAAAGACGCTATTGTTGCACGTATTGCAGGAGGGGGAACATTAACCTCAGGCCTCAATGCTTCCTCGCGTCAAGTCGGAGAGATCCGAAAAGCCATAGATTCGCTTGCGCGCGGGATAGAGGCGTTAGAATCTAAACTGGGAGATGATGTAATAGCATTGTGTCTTTCTGAGTGTCGGCAAGCTATGGAGCGTCTTCTCGGTCTCTCTGTAGACGATGCTCTTCTGAACAAAATTTTTAATGAATTTTGTGTAGGAAAATAGATACGCCAGAGGAAAGGGGCAATAGATTATGAAGAAAAGCGCTTCCGCCAATTATCCTATACATGACTTGATTCGAGAACGTTGGAGTCCACGCTCTTTTACAGAAGAAATTCCGTCCAAAGATAAAATATTGTCGCTTTTTGAAGCGGCACGTTGGGCACCGTCATGTTATAACGATCAGCCTTGGTTTTTTCTTGTAGCTATAAAAAATAACCATGAGTCTTTTCGCAAGATGCTCTCGTGTCTAGCTGAACAAAATAGCATATGGGCTCAAAAAGCCCCTATTTTAATCATCGCTTTGGCTCGAACAACTTTTTCATTGAATGGAAAAACAAATCGCCATGCATATCATGACGTAGGAATGGCTATTCAAAATATTGCTCTGCAAGCAACCGCTCTCGGCCTGGCAGCTCATCCTATGGCGGGTTTCTCTTCCTCTCGCGTCAAAGAACTTTATAACGTGCCTGCAGATTTTGACCCCATTACTGCTATTGCAGTAGGATTCCCTGGTTCTCCTGACGCTTTGCCAGAGGAACTACGCCAGAAAGAGCTGGAAACACGATATAGAAAAAGTCTTCAGGATTTTGTTTTTGTAGATGAGTGGGGCAAATCTATATCATAAAGAACGAAAAGGTACGCTCCTCCAGGCTCCTATTGTTTTCCTCCAGCTGGGAATCCATATCATAAAAGATAAAAGGGCCTGGTTCTACATGAACCAGGCCCTAAAAAACACAAGTTACTGACGTTTCTGAATCCACTGTGGGTAATTTTCTCCAAGAGCAGGGATACTTAAAAGATCACCGGAATCTCGAGAAAGCTTAAACTTCTGTTCTACCTCTCTTATAATGTTTTTACCTTCATCTAAAATTTCTACACGAACTTTATGTGCCTTCCCTACTACAAAAACAGAATCTCTTCCCCCTGCCTTTAACATTACAGGTTCATCCACGCTGCTTATATACACTTTTACCCACGGATAGGGCTGAAAAGACTGCTCTCCAATCGTGATAGGCTTATTATCTACAAGCAACGTATATCCTTTCCCCACGTTATAAAGTAAGAAAGAAAAAAGCACCAGAATTACCATCAGCCCTACATTAACCGTTAATCGCCTCATTATTACGCCTCCCGTCTCTTCTCCGTCGTCAGGCATTGCCGCGTAAAGCTCGTCGCGCCCGCTCCCTATCACGGTGACGTCGCCACGAGTGAAGCACAAGGGCTATAGCGATGATTCCGTAAGAAACAAAAACACGGAAGTATTCTCCCAGCTGGGCTTCTCCTATAAGATATTTCCCTGCCATAGGAGAAACAACAAACATCAAATGGAAGAGTATAACCCCTATGAATACATTAGGAATTGTGGCCTTTGAAACGCTGGCTCCCCCAACAAGCAAAGCTGCGATGGCAAACATTCCCGCTTGTTCGTGGCTATTATACGTGTTCATCGTTCCAATGTTCTGAAGGAAAATAATCTGTCCATAACAGGCAAGAACGGTAGAAATAACAATAGATATAATTCTCGTTCGCTCCACAGGAATACCCGCCGAATCAGCAACTTCCATATCCTGCCCCACAGCTCGCATATCTTGCCCTAACTTTGTCTTTCGGAACCATACTACAAAGACACAGAAAAGGGCAATAACGATAAAAGTAGCCACGGGAATCGCAACCCCACCAATAGTAATAGGGATGAGATTATCGAGACATTTCCGAATGTTTTCTAGATTCGTAACGTTACGGATGCCAAAACCTCGAGACAGCACAAGATCAGGGCTTTTAATGGGAAATACGCTGCCAAACCCATAAAGAACGATAAGCTGATAGACCCCATTCATAAAAAACCCCAAAATAAAGGACGTAACCATTTCACGTCCTTTAGCCTTGTTGAGAATAACACCACACATCCACCCTAAAAATATAGCTAGAGGGGTGGAAATAATCATAGCCAGAAGCATTCCAGGCAACCCTACTACATTCCAGTCTGTAATGAGGATAAGGCCGATCTCGCCAGCCATAGCCCCAAGGACCATTCCGAAATTGAGGCCCATCCCTGCCATAATAGGAATGAGAAGGGAAAGGACAAGAAAGGAATCTCGAGCTAGCCGAACGAGCATTTCCTGCACAAGATATTGCGTGGAAAATCTCGAAATAGGGATAGCTACGGCGCTCAATACCAAGAATATTATTGGAACTGCGTTGCTAATAAGAAAATGAGAGAGGTCGTCTCGGAAAGACGATTTTTTTGTCATCATGATTTCATTTTCACCGCCCTCGTGAGAGCATACAGAATCATGCCGTTAGAAACAATGATTCGTATAACTTCCGACATGTCCGTCTCGATTAAACTATTAATAACCGATGGCGTCATTGTCAAAATACCCTGGAACAAAATTGTCCCAACAACCACGTTAAAGATAGAGGCCTTGTTCACCGATGCTCCCCCGATAAGAATGGCAGCCACTGCGGGGAAAGCCATATAAAAAGGCCCCATGTACAACTGAATAAACCCGAAACTCTGCTCATAAATAATAATCCCTACGGCTCCTAAGACAGTGGAGAGAACGACAGAGAGAGTTCTCATTTTATCTACATCCACCCCTGATGCTTTTGCATATTCCGGGTTTGATCCTACAGTGGTCATTGCTGTTCCAATCTTTGTTTTCATAAAGAGCCACATGAGAAAACACATGAGGGCAAAAAACAGAAGCATCCCCGTGGGGCAATAAAAGAATCTTCCGATTTTAAAAGCAAAAATATCGCTGATAGCCTTACTCCAAAAGCCATCGACAGAAATGGTGGTACGTAGCCCCGTTCCAGCATACCCCCACACCATGTTGGGGCTTTTATAAGGGAGCATTAGCCACATAATACACATGAAGGCCACAGAAGAGAAACCTACATACGTAGCTATCATCATCTCTCCGCCTTTAACTCTGTTAAGGAGCTGTCCATACAACCATCCTAAGACGGCCGCAATAGGAACAGCGATAACCATTGCTATCAAAATCCCCGGAAGCCCGGTAACTCCTATTTCAATACTGGTCACTGCACCTAGAAGGCCAGCAATAATTCCTAAGGGGAGGCCAAAGTTCAAGCCACACCCAGCCTGAACCATGGGAACCATGGCTAATACCATAACACCATTCATTCCAAAACGAACCAATGTATCGCTTATAGAAGCATCGACCCGAACTCTTACAAAGGGAGCGACAACAAAGAGGACCCCTAGGAATAAGGCTATTATTACCCGTGGCCATCCAGCTTTTTCGACAAAGCTTCGCAATGTATTCATCATGCTCCCACCTTCTCCGCACCATTTTGAATAGCACCAAGCATAAGCAAACCGAACTCGGTGGACGGGCTTGTCGCAGGACGGGTTCCTGCTATTTTCCCTTCATTGACAATCGCTATCCTATCGCAAATTGAACGAAGTTCTTCAAGCTCGGAAGAAATCATAACAATAGTCGTACCTTGTTTTTGATTATATTCACGAAGGGTATCGAGAACAACTCTCTTCGCCCCCACGTCAATACCCCGCGTAGGTTCAGATACGAAAAGCAATTTAGGATTTAAAGCAAAAGCCTTCGCTAAACATATCTTCTGCTGATTACCACCAGATAGTTCTTGAACTCGCTGATGTCCGCCTGTGCACTTAATATCCAGAGACTGAATATACTCTTCAGCACATTCCGCTATAGCCTTTTCATCTCGAATTTTAACAAGCCCTCCACATACTGGCTTCAAAAATTTGTTTTGTGTCTGAAGAGCTGTGAAAATAATGTTCCACGATATGGGTTCTTCCAGCAAAAGCCCCACACCGCGACGATCTTCTGATACAGAAGCTATTCCAAGAGAAAGGGGAGAGCGAGGATCATTCAAAACGATAGCCTGTCCACCAAAAGAGACTGAGCCACCAGAAGGATACATGCCCATAATGCCGTTAGCTATGCCAAGCTTCCCCTGACCTGCCAATCCTCCGATACCAAAAATTTCCCCTTCTTTAACTGTAAAAGAAACGTCTCGGACAGTCTCTCCAGGCATATCTACCCACAGATGCTCCACATGAAGAATATCTTTACTTAATGGTTTTTCCCTTTCTTGCCGAGCAAAAGCAGATTCAATGCTTCTCCCCACCATATGAGAGGCAATCTCCATTACATTCGTCTTTTCCGGAGTTGTTTCATGTACAACTTGGCCATCTCGCAAAATTATAATTTTATTGCAAACATCGATAACTTCATGCAATCTGTGAGAAATAAAGATTATAGCAATCCCCATAGACGACAACTTTTTCATTGATGCTAAAAGTATCTCTGCTTCCGATTCTGTCAAAACAGCGGTAGGTTCATCCAGCACTAAAAGCTGCGTCTTTTCTTTATCAATTTCTCTGGCTATTTCAGTGAATTGTTTATGCCCGACAGGCATTTCCGATACGAGAGTATCTGCATCTATAACTACATTGAGTTTTTCAATAGCTTTTACAGCTCGATCTTTCATTTTAGACGTATCAAGGGTCCGAAGACGCTCCCCAAAAGACTCCACAAGAACATTGTATTTTGTAGATTCTCTATTCAAAACAATATTTTCTGCGGTAGAAAAACCTGGGATCAGGGAAAATTCCTGATGTACCATGCCTATTCCTGCCTCTAAAGCGTCAAAAGGGCTTTTGAACTGAACTTCCTGGCCGTTAATACTAACTTTTCCCTCATAGCCTCCAGTTTCTTGAATAACCGGCATTCCAAATAATATATTCATGAGGGTGGATTTGCCGGCACCATTTTCTCCGACCAACCCCAAAATTTCCCCTTTTTCAAGGGTAAAACTAATATCCTTCAGAACTCTGTTACCAAAATACGCTTTACCGATGTTTTCCATTCTCAATAAGGGCTCAGATAAAGCCATTATAGTCACCTCTTCATACTCCAAGGCCCCTCTTACAGCAGGCCTTAGGCCTTATTTTCCCCTGCTCTTATAAACAGGAAAAAGGGGAGGAATAGGGACTTCCTCCCCTTTTAGGAAAGGCTTAAGTTATATTCACGGAGCCTACTATTTAATGGTGAAGTATTTTTCAGGAACAACGACATCGGTCATACCAAGATATCCAAGACCGAACACATAGGTATCCTGATAGACGAGCACGTGATTCTTCTTCTCTACGCCGGTAGCTACATCGGTATAAAGACTTCCGTTCCATTTAGCTCCTGGTGTATATTTTCCGTAGCAATCAAAAAGCTGCTCCACATTACCCACTTCTGATGTTTTCTCAATAACTCTCTTCGCAAACTCACCAAGAGCTGCGGTAGTGGTGTAACCATAAGAGTACGCCCATGTGCCCATTCTCTTGGCACCGCCCTTATCAGCAACAGCCTTCTCTACTCTTTCAAGGATTGCCGGCCAATCGCCTTTCACATCAGAAAGCTCGATGCCCAAAGCTCCGGGATACCCCATAAGAGGTGAAGGAAGGTCGGCCTCCACAAAATAGCCGCCCTCTTCAGCAATTCTCTTCAACAAAGGTTCGGTATGAGCGTCATTGGTGCAGAAGAAAGCCGTATCTTTTCCATATTTTTCAAGCCAAGCTGGAACCTTTTCAAGAATAAACTGCTGTGCTCCTGCTACGCCAACGTCGCTCGTGGGATCTGGAGCCGTCTCAAAATGGAAACCCATCCCTAGATCTTTACAAGCCTCTTCCATAATGTTACGACGACGGGAAAGGAGCTCATAGCTCATATGGCGCGGGAAGGAAATATGAACAAATTCTTTTGCTCCCATTTTCTGGGCTGCTGCAACAATCAAGTAGCCTCGAGCAATATTGTCACAGTTAATAACTAAGTCTGCGGCAGACTCGATAACACCTGGATCTTCGTGAGCTTCACCAGCAAAAAGAAGGATGTCAGGGCGTTTCTCACGCACTCTTCGGAAAGCTTCTGTGGTTCCTGGGATAGCCTGGTTCACCACGATGGCCTTCATCAATGGGTCGTCGGCAAGACCAGCTATCTGAGCAATAGTCGTTTCCATTTCTACCATGAAGTTATCAGGGTATGTAATATGCTGGATCATGCCACCGTCGCTGACGCTTCCGTACTCTTCAATAAGACGCTCAGCGCCACGAAGGTCATCTTCCGACTGAGAAACTGTACCTGTGCAAATACCGATATGGAACTTGGCAGCTTCAGCTGGTGCTTCTGACGTTTTCTCCGCTGGAGCTTCGGCTGGTTTCTCTGCCGGCTGTTCAGCCGGTTTTTCTGCTGCCTGCTGTTGAGGTGCAGGAGCCTGCTCCTGAGGTTTGTTGCCTACAACCATCCAACCTCCAACTGCAACAAGAAGAACAATAACCAAAATGACGAGTTTCTTCATTACCCTACCCCCCACTTAATAAGTATGAATCAACTTACTTGTTTGAAGAGTATCTCATTGCTATTTTATTGTCAATGCATAGAAAAGACAAGATAATTGTTTATTAGAGAGTTATTTCTTTACTAAGGTAAATAAAAAAATAAAAAATAAACGGGAGGACAGTTGCGTCCTCCCGTGGGAAAGGGGAATATATTTTAAAATGGCACGGCCAAGCCATTCAAAAAATATAAAACTCTATCTACAGCACTTCAGCCATACCCGCCATGAGAACAACAAAAAGAAACGCTGCTCCGGCACAGGCAGAGAGTATAACCCGGTTTTTCATAGTTCCTCGAACCTCCTTTAAGCTTGAGAGAAAATCCTTTTTAACTCTGGTTATAGTATAGATAAAAAAAGCACAAATATCTTGGGGTAAAAACACAGTAAAAGATATTATTTACTGCAAATTATTGTATTTTTAGACAAAACATGCTTAAATAAAAACAAAATTCCCGTAAGGGGGAACTATCAAAATGCTTGATAAAATAGCACAAAAATTAGCTTCATCCACAGCAGAATTAATCGGGATAGATATTATTATCACCGATGAAAAGGGGATGATTATCGGGGCAAGCGATCCCAGTCGGAGAGGCACTCTTCACGAGCCATCGCTAGAGGTCATTCGAACCGGACAAAACTCTATTCAACAGGAACAAGACGTACAACACTTACAAGGGGTAAAATCTGGGGTGACTCTTCCTATAGAATTCACAGGGAAACGGATAGGAACCATAGCCCTTGCAGGAGTTCCCTCAAAAGTAACTCCGTTTGGAATGCTCGTGAAGAAACACACGGAGCTTATCCTCAGCGAAAAAATGTTTTCTGAGGTTTTCTTCCTCCGAAGCAGGGCCATCCAGAGCCTTTTAGAACAAATAGCTGCTTTTGATCCAGAAAAAGATGATGAAACTTCTCTCTTGGCTACTGCGAGAGGCCTTGGTTTTGAACTGCAAATTCCGAGAATAGCTGTCACTATAGAACTTCTCGATGCCCGTGCCGTTACCTCTCAGGGATTAGAAATTGAAACCGTTCCTTACACACAAATGGACATTATGATGGCCATTCGAACTATTTTTAATCGCCCACAAGATATTTCTACGATGATGGATTCCGGTCGTTACGAAATCCTACGGGCAGCCAAGGCTCTACTCAATGAAAAAGAAGTTGTACAGAGAACCTGGAAGGAATGCGAAAAGCTGAAGAAACTCATGGAAGGGAAAGGACTGCATGTTGTAATAGGAATTGGTTCTTTAGCTCAAGATATATCATGCTTACCAGCGTCTCATCGTGATGGATGGAAGGCAGTTACCATTGGTAAAAACATCCACTATGGACCCAGTATATACTCTATCTCCGATTTGATGCTCGAAGATTTACTGACTACTGCGAGTCGAGATATAGCGAAGCGCTATCGGGAATCCATCCTGGCCCCTTTAAAAGCAACATCAGACAGCGTTGAACTTATAAACACGTTCCGCGTTTGGTGCGAACATCGTTTCAGCCCAAGTGGAGCTGCAAAAGCTCTTAGCATTCACAAAAATACCCTTAACTATAGAATCAATAAAATAGAGTCTATGTGCAATATCGACTCTCAGAATTTTCGCGAACTTTTATCTCTTTATATAGCTATCCTTATTAATGAACTTTCTGACCGAAACACCGATCAGCTTTCCTCTCGATAGTTCACAATTCCTACTCCTATAAGAACCAAACCCCCTCCTACAAGAGTAGAAAACGAAATAGGTTCGTCTAGGAAAAACGTAGCTACAGCCACTGCTACAATTGGATTAAGATAAAGAAAGGCACCTACCTCTGAGGCAGGAAGTTTTTTCAAAGCATCATACCAAAAAACATAGGCTATAGCTGAACAGAAAACACCTAAAAAAATGACGCTATACCAACCTGACTTATCAAGTATAAAAACCTCCTGGCTCCCCTGGAAAAAGAAGGGGACTGAACAAAAAATCCATCCGGAAAGAATCACATAAAACATGGCAAGACTTGAAGACATCCTCTGTAAAATCCTACGAGATAACACAGAAAAAAGAGCCCAGGTAAACGATGAGAGGAGGACCAATCTCTCCCCCAGATTACCTACATTCCCCCACCCGCTCCACAGAGAAGATAAATGCCCTTTAGACACGATAAAAAGGACACCGAAGGCAGCCAAAAATATTCCTCCTAACTGAATAGAAGAAAGTGCTTCCCGAAGAAAAAAGGCCCCCAATAAAGCGATAAGAATAGGAGTCCCGGCAATAATCAAACCAGAGATACCTGCCGCTGCCGTTCGAAGACCCAAAGATTGGATATAGTTATGAAGAAATACGCCAAGGAACCCCAAGAAACACAGCTCTACAACTTGCCGAAAAGAGAGCGGGTGGAACCCATGCTTCACCCACAAAATTCCCCCTAAAACCACGGCTCCTATACCAAAACGAAGCCATAAAAGAGTAAGAGGAGAAACCTGAGAAACCACCATTTTGATCGCCGTAAAAGAACCTCCCCAAAAAACAACTGCAAGCAGCGCCTCCAGTCTGGCTCCCGTTCGCTCCGTCACGTTACAACCTCCTCTAAAAACTGAGAGGGTTAGTTGCTATCTGGAATTTTGCTTATTTTCTTTTCAAAACGAGCATCTAACTCCTGTTGATAAGAAAAAATATTTTTTATATATTTTGTATTATTCCCTCCACAATAAGAGGCTAGGGCCTTGGCTAAATCACCATCTGCCGAGTTGAGGTAACATGAAAAAATGTACGTTCCTACAGAGATGTTATTTTTGGGTTTCATCATTTCTGCCAAGGACTTTATATGAGAAAAGGCCTTGCCTATATTATTACGATGAACTTTCCAGTTGATCTGCATAAGTCCATACGCCGCTTTAGATCGAGCCTCATGATAAGCTCGCGATTCTTTTATAATAATTGAAGCTACAATAAAAGGGTCAACGCCAAATTGGTTGCCTGCCTCAAGAACATAATGAGCATATTTTTCAGCCCGATCTTTCTCTAGTGATCCATTTTTATCCTGAAAAAACTCAGCAATGGCCTCTTTCCGAACTTGAGCCTCCATCTCTTGTTTCGCCTGAAGCTCTCTTTGGCGCTCCATCTCTGCTGCTCTCTTCTGTTCCATCTCCATCTCTTTAAGCTCTTTTTCTTTTGCAAAAACCTCGGAAGGAATGGAAAGATACTGTCCCTCAGCATAAGAGGGCGGAGCCGTAATACCCATCAAAAGAAACAGAAGGGTAGAGAAAAAAAACACTCTTTCTGTTTTATGGAGTGTCATCCTAGCAACTCCTTTCCTTTTTCATAACATTCTCTAAAAATATTTTCTGGCAAAAAAAGCCCCCCTGTTAGCCAAGCTATGTGGGTGCCCCCAGAAGGGATGTCCTGTGTGACGAGAGGCCCCTTCAAGCTTGCTGCAGCAGAGGGTTCTATTTTGCAATCCTCAGAATCTCGTAAAAGGGCCAACAACCGATAAAGATCATCATCCTCTATCGTGTAAATACCATCAATGAGATAGCGCTCTAAACCCATAACCAGCTTGGAGGGGGATCCTACCGCTAGCCCGTCAGCTTCCGTCAACCCATCAATGCCGTAGTCAACAACTCGAACGGAGTCGTCATTTTTCAGCATTCCCAAAAGTACAGAAGGAGAATGGGTCGGCTCCACAAAGTAACATCGAGCCGCATCCCCGAAAAGGTGTTTTAACCCAAAAGTTATGCCACCAGGAGCGCCTCCCACACCGCAAGGCAAATAAACTTGGAGAGGGGTATCTTCACATATATGAATGCCCAGGCTCTCAAGCTGTGTTTGAAGGCGAAGAGCAGCTACAGCATAGCCCAAGAAAAGGTCAACAGAATTTTCATCGTCTATAAAATAGGCCCGTGGATCCCCCGCACATTGGCGCCGTCCCTCTTCTACTGCTCGAGAATAATCTTCAGTATGCTCTATAACTGTCACCCCATGTTTCCGAAGAAAATCTTTCTTCCATTGCTTAGCATCTCGAGACATATGAACGGATACTTGGAAGCCAAGGGCGGCAGAAACAATACCTATGCTCATCCCTAGATTTCCAGTGGATCCAACAGATATTTTATATTGGGAAAAGAAGTTACGGAAAGATTCATTACAAAGAACGCTGTAGTTATCAGTGATAGAAAGTATCTTTGCCTGAAAGGCAAGGTCTTCTGCATGCTTTAGGACTTCATAAATACCGCCACGCGCCTTTATAGAGCCAGCTACTTTCAGTTCGCTATCACACTTTAAAAGGAAGCGGCCTTCTATTTTCCGCCCGTAGTAGTTTTCCATATTTTTTTTAAAGGAATGGGCTTCTCGCAGAGGTGACTCAATAACCCCATTTTCCGTTTCAGGGAAGGCTTCTTTGAGGAAAGGAGCAAAACGCTGTAACCTGGCTTGAGCCTCTTGTATATGGAGAAAAGTTACAGGCAATTTTTTTAAAGGGTCAGCTGATTTTTCCTTCTCTTCGTTAAACCATGTTACAGGCTTCATTTGGAGGACATCTTGAAGTATCTGGGTCGTTTCCGGCACAACAAATCACCTCTTCCTCTTGTTTATCGAAGTATTCTAATTCAACATTGCTATACAATCAACCCGCCATTATACGGAGGTAGATGTTCGCCTTTCATGAAACCAGTAACGAAATCGCCAAGATAAGATATAAATAGGGGGTACAGCAAAAAGAGCGAGCGTACCTCCGGCTACAAGACCACCTATAGAAACAATAGCCATTGGAGCCCTATATGGCCCACCTTCCCCCAGACCTAAAGCAAGGGGAAGCATAGCTATAATTGATGTCAGATCTGCCATTACAATGGGACGAAGTCTCACCGCACACGCTTCTTGTATGGCTTTAAAAGGCTCAATACCCTCCTTTCTCCTTTTTTCACCATAATCGATGATAATAATTGCATTATTTACTACAAGGCCCACAAGCATAATCATCCCTAAAAGTCCGTAAAGAGAGACTGCCGTCCTTGTTATAAAAAGAATTGGAATAACACCAATGGCTGAAAGAGGTAGCGTTATCATTATGATAAGAGCAAAAAGATAAGATTCCAGAATAGCCGCTATCATAAGAAAGGTGAGAATGACAGACATGGCAAAAGCCGAATAAAGGTAGGCAAAATTTTCTTTAATATCTTCTACTTCTCCTGCAAATGAAAATTTATATCCTTGAGGTAGAGAAATATCTTGAACACGCTTCTGTATCTTTGAGAAAGCATCACCGACACTCCGGTTGTTTACATTAGCCGATATTGTAATAGCTCGGTTACGATCTGAGCGTAATATACTTGTGGGGCCCGTACCGTAACTAAGATCTACCACTGAGGAAAGGGGGATAAATTCTTCTCTGAACGGCAAGGGGAAATCTTGTATTTTTGCTATGGCATCGGCATGTAGAGGATCAAGAATTGTGAGGATATCATACTCCTTCCCTTCCTCCCTGAAGATGCCTGCCTTCGTACCAGTAATGTAATTTCGAACAGTATCAACCACAGCTTCTGTCGTAAGACCGAGATAGCCAAGTCGCCACGACACAGGAGAGATACGATACTCTGCCCGCCCTAACCTCCAGTTCGTGTCTACATCAACTACGTTAGAAGTTTCTTTCATAATATCAACAACTTGAAAGGCTATTATATTAAGGGTTTCTATACTTTCTCCAGAGACAATAATCTGAATAGGCTTCCCTGGGGATCCCCCTCCACTCACTGAAGCGCTAATGCTGCTTCGTACATCAGGGATAGAATTTAAGTAGCCTCGAAGTTGTTCTGCCAGCATAAAAGAGCTCGGCCGATGAGGATCGTCTGTAAGAAGCACTCTCAAACGGCTTCTATTCACTCCGGTTTCAGATCCACTTCCTCCAACAGCTACTTCTACCGCTTCTACACTAGGTAAAAAACGAAGGTATCTTTCCACTTCTCCCGTGATTTTTTCTGTATAAGTCAAGGAGGCATCCGAAGGAAGTTCTAATGTAATCTCCATTACGCCTCGATCTACCTTAGGAATAAATTCCACTCCCAAACGAGGAATTAAGAAGAGGCAAAACAAGAAAAGGCATATAAAAAAACTTATAGTGACATAAGGATATTGTAATGTTCCCTTTACAAATGAACGATGTCCTGCCTCAAATCTGTTATAAGGCCCAATCCACCAAGATGTCATTTTTCGCTCTAAAGAGGAGGGAGCTTTTTCGTAATGGACTTGAGCCATGACCATCGGGGTCAGCGTCATCGCTACCCAAAGAGAAAAGAGCGTAGAGAAAACGATAGTTATGGCAAAATCCTTCAAAAACTGGCCCGCAATGCCCTTCATAAAAATGACCGGAATAAAGACTCCAAGGTTTGTTGCTGTGGTCGAAAAAACAGATAGCGCAATTTCTTCTGTCCCCTTCTCCGCCGCATCCAAAGATGAGAAGCCAAGATCTTTGTACCTGGAAATGTTTTCGAGAACAAGAATGGAGTTATTCACTAAAATGCCAATGGAGATGGCAAGACCCAAAGTACTCATCATATTCATCGTCATGTGAGTCATAAACATGGGGATAAAAGTAGAAACAACTGCTGTAGGCATAACGATACCTACTACCACTGTAAGAGAAAGACGCTGAAAAAAAAGAAACAATACAAGTCCTGTAAGAAAAATGCCCACCACCATGTCGCGAAACACATTGTGAATAGCTTCTTTGACAAAAGAAGATATGTCATCAGTAATAGTTATATCAAATCCCTCTGGTAATGAAGAGCGGAGTTCATCCAGCGTTTGTCTGATACGAGAGCTTAGATCCACTACATTACTTCCAGGTCTGGATATACAGTCGAGAAGAATGGCATCTTTCCCTCCGTACTTCGCATATCCTCTCCGTTCTTCTGTGGTATCTAGTATTCTGCTCAAATCTCCAAGGCGCACGGCAATAGCTCCTTTGAGAGAAATATAAATATTTTCTAGCTCCACAACCTTTTGAGCTTCGCCTAAAACTCGCACAGAAAATTCTTTTCGACCTTGGACAATATGGCCAGAAGGGTCGTTTCGGCTTCCCATTTGAATCGCTTCTGCTACCTTCCGGGGAGAGACTCTATATTGATAGAGCTTTATTGGGTCTAGATATACATGTATCTCGCGCTTTAAACCGCCTAGTATTTCGACTCGCGCTACCCCTTCTATTTGCGTTAAACGTCGTTGGATTTTATCTTCTACAACATCGTAAGCATATTGAGAAGGGAGGTTAGATGTTACCGCTATAGTCATAAACGGGAAGGCATTAATATCAAATTTTTCGGTTACAGGATCCTCAGCATCTTCTGGCAATAAAGCAGAAATAGTTTTAATTTTATTAGAAACGCTGACGGTAGCATCTGAAACATTAACGTCATATTCGAACTCTATAACTACAAAGGAAACCCCTTCAAGAGAGTAGCTAAGGATGCGTTTTACTCCTTCTACCTGAGCCACCGCATCCTCAATAGGTTTGCTCACAAGCAGTTCTATTTCAGAAGGTCCCGCTCCTCGATAAGTAGTGCTTACTGTGACAACCGGAATATCTACTTCTGGAACAAGAGCAACTCCAAGATTTGCGTAACTATATAGACCAAGAACGACTGCTATTAAAACTGTTACACTTGTAAAGACGGGACGGTTTATAAATATCTGTATCAATTTCATGATACCACCACCAAGCATTATAGCTGGTCCTTTTTTCCAATGACCTGAATAAGAGCCCCGTCATAGATCTTATCCAAGCCTTCCCTCACAAGAAAACTCCCTTCATCAAGCCCTTCTTTTATTTCTATCAAACTATTCTGACTCTCTCCCGTAACAACCTTTCTTCGCACCGCCCTCCCTTCTTTTATAAGAAAGACATAAACGTCTTTCCCCTCTCTGCGTAAAAGATCGTCAGGAATAGCTACAACTCCGTCTTTGGCATCCAATCGAACCTTCACTTCTACAAAAGAACCTGGGGGAAGACAGACACCTTTCTCGAGAGAAATAAGGCACCGATACATACCAATATCCGCTAGCGCTTCAGGATCCACTCTCTTCACTACACCTCGTAAAATATTTGTATTTTGCAGTATCTGGCACTGAGTGAAAGGAGTAAAGTGCTCTATATCCGAATAAGGAATATTGACCTCTACTTCAAGATGTTCAAGGTTCCCCAAACGAAAAAGTTCTTGCCCTGGCTCCGCTATCTCGCCTACTTCTATGTTTTTCGAGAAGATGACCCCCTTCAGAGAGGAACGAACTAATGTGCGCTTTAACAACATCTGCGCCTCTTCAAGACGAGCTTTTTTCTCAGCTACAAGAGCCAACGCCCGCTCTACCTCCTGCTGAGAAATCCCTCCTGACGCATACAGATTTTTTTTACGTTTAAGATCTCTCTGAGCATTTTCATAATCGGCGAGTTTAGACGCAGAATCCGAAGATTGCGCTATATTTGAAAGTTCGGCAAGAATTTGATTAGGCTCCACCTGATCTCCAACATCCACATATACAGTTGTCACATATTCCCTGACATATACCGTAACTGTCTGTTCAGAGACTGGGCGAATTTTCCCATAATATAATTTCCAATATTCCCAGTGAGACTCTTCCACCTTATAAGACATCACTGGAATAGCTTGCTGCTGCGTTGTTACTTTAAGTGTTTCTTTATCTCCATTCGCCCATAATCGCAACAAGAGGAAGATTCCAATTACTATAGCAAGCCCCGCCACCACCCCTATAAAAAAACGAATCCTCATGACGAAAACTCACTTCCTCTGTCTCATCAACTCCTCTTTCAGAGCTGGGGAAGTATAAACTTTATAAACGCCCTTAACGGTATAATATTCTAAAAATTTCAAGGCTGTCAAGGAACGTTTTGCCCACTTAAAAATAAGGGAGGACAAGAGTTGACAAAGAGTAAAACATCTGCATAATAGGAGAGCATAAGAAAGGGATAGTAAAAAGTGGCCCTCTTTTTGCAGACGGGTCACTTTTTTTATGCCCCAATAGAAACGGGAGGCACTATTACATTTATGGAACAAAACTATTTTGAAGAATAC
Source organism: Aminobacterium mobile DSM 12262 (assembly GCF_000526395.1). Classification (NCBI taxonomy): domain Bacteria; kingdom Thermotogati; phylum Synergistota; class Synergistia; order Synergistales; family Aminobacteriaceae; genus Aminobacterium; species Aminobacterium mobile. Next base: position 53,436 of record NZ_JAFZ01000004.1, read on the forward strand.
AGCCTTCGGCCAGAACTTTTACGGGCCTTGGCAGAGAAAGGTTTTACAACACCTACACCTGTACAAGACCGAGTTCTATCAGAAGACATTGCCGAACGAGATATTGTCGTTCGAGCACGTACCGGATCTGGAAAAACCCTAGCTTTCCTTCTCCCCTTATTGCAAGAAACATCTCGAGGCGACCGCTCCTCCAATATTCTTATTCTTTCTCCCACTCGAGAACTTTCTCAGCAAATATGGAAAGAAGCCTGCTGGCTCGGTGATTATCTAGATCTTTCTGTAGCATCTCTTGTAGGCGGCATGGATATGTCGCAACAGATCCGATCTTTACGCAACGGATCCGCTATTGTAACAGGAACCCCAGGGCGGGTTCTTGATCATATACGCAGAGGAACCCTTGTTACTACAGATATACATACTGTAGTTCTCGACGAAGGGGATCATATGCTCGATTTAGGTTTCAGAGAGGAACTTGAAGCTATACTTGAAAGTCTTGTGAATTGCCAAAGGACATGGCTTTTCTCAGCAACTATGCCCCCAGAGATACATTCTCTTTCTAAGAAGTTCCTTAAAAGCCCCTTGTTTATTTCTCTTTCAGAAGAAGGGGAGGCCAACGAAGACATTACGCATGAGGTCTACCTTGTTCCTTTTAAACATAAGGAAGAAGGACTCGTAAATGTTATTTTATGGGAGAAACCTGTTAGAGCCATTATTTTCTGCCATACACGGGTGGAGACAGTGGATTTAAGCCGACGACTTCACGATGAAGGTTTTCAAGCAGTGTGTCTTCATGGCGAAATGACTCAAAGAGAACGGAACACCGCTCTCTCGCAGTTCAGAAGTGGTCGAGTACCCCTTCTCGTTGCTACAAATGTAGCAGCACGAGGTTTGGATATACAAGGAGTTTCTCACGTAATTCAGATGGGACTCCCTGATAACAGAGAAACTTTCGTACACCGTAGTGGTCGTACTGGCCGAGCCGGACATGAAGGTCGGGATTTGCTCGTCCTTTCTCCTAAAGAGGCTTCAAACTTTAAACGCATGGTAGGGCCTAAGATCAAGTTTACGTGGAAAAATGTGCCGGATCCCAAAGATATACGGCATAAGCAGAGAGAAGCCTACGAAGAAAAAATTCTTACTGCAGATCATTATGAACAAGAAGAGTACTTAGAGTGGGCTGACGCTCTTCTTAGCAATAATGATTCACAGAAGTTGACAGCACGTTTGCTTGGCCTACTTTTTGCCCGTAAACAATCCGGATACCCTTTAACAACAGAACTAGAACGAGAGCTCAAAGATGCTAACAGACCTAAACGTTCTCGCACCCCCAAGGAAGAACTGTGTTCATCGGCTTTTGTTATCCGTTTGGAAAGAGGCAGGAGCCACGGCTGGGATGTAGGCAAAATATTGCGGATTATATGTTCAACCCTCCATATCGAAAAATCTGGAGTTGGAGCAATCCGCCTAAAAGATGACCATTCGTTGGTAGAGCTTTTACCTACGTCAGAGAAAGAATATCGACGATACGGGAATAAACTTGTAGAAAAAGGATTACTGCATGAAGCTCTTTCTGAGACACGAAAGTCTTCTCGCAAAGGTGGGGGAAAAGGCGGAGAGAAAAAAGCAAACAAAGGTTTCCGGCACCGTAAAAAAGAAAAAAGATAAAAGTTAAAAGTAAAGATATATAGAAGAGATAAATAAAAAAGGGTTGCCGTTTGGCAACCCTTTTTACTATTTTCGATGAATGATTTAAAGAAAGGCTACAACTTCTGAACGTTAGCAGCTTGCGGTCCCTTGTCTCCTTGTGTTACATCAAAGGAAACCCGCTGGTTTTCGCTCAATGTTTTAAATCCATCCCCCAGAATAGCACTGTAATGGACAAAGACATCTTTTCCCTCATCGGTCGTAATAAATCCATACCCTTTACTATCATTAAACCATTTCACTGTGCCCTGAGCCATAAAAGAGAAGCCTCCTAGTACTTGAATATAGAGCCGTTTCTGTATATTTCGGCTGTTAGACAATACCCGATTTAGTAAATACTGTCAAGCAATCTTTAACGTTTTGCGCACCTTAAACAATTTAAGCATGCAATGAAAATTCGACAACATTCCTTTTTTAGCAGACATTTTTTATAATACACTTGTCTTAAACTTCAGCAAACAGCCTTATAAAGTATTCAAAAAAGAAATGTCATCGATCTATTATCTCTCGTGATATAATTCCAGCCGCAGAATAGATGAAAAGGTGAAAAAATTGATTCAATTGTCAAACATAACCCATTTTTTTGGAGAACAAACTCTTTATAAAGAACTAAATTGGATAATTCCTTTCGGAACTAAAACTGGATTTGTAGGAAACAATGGTAGCGGAAAGACTACTCTTTTCAAAATCCTCATGGGATCTATAGAACCCCATGAAGGGAATGTATTCTTTCCTAAAGATTGCCGTATAGGATATCTGCCCCAAGATCTTGTGGAAATAGAAGACATTCCGCTCTTAGAGTACCTACAAAAACAGGCCGGTGTCTACAAAACAGAGAAAGAACTGAAAGCCCTTGAAAAGGCTATTACTCAGGCTGTGGAAAGTGGGCAAGAATATTACCAGCTCTTAAAACATCATGATTTTATACTTCACCGCTATGAACAGCAGGGAGGCTATGAATTCTCTGCTATGGCTCAGAAAGTCATGAAAGGATTAGGTTTTTCCAATGAAGACATCCACCGTAAAAGCAGCGAGTTTTCTGGCGGATGGAAAATGAGGATATCTTTAGCGGCCCTTCTCCTTTCCGCACCAGATATTCTTCTACTTGATGAACCTACCAACCATCTCGATACTGAAAGTATGGAATGGCTCGAAGAATGGCTCCTTTCCTTTAACGGAACTCTCGTGGCTATTTCCCATGACCGGAGATTTCTTGATAAGGTCTGTTCTGTTACTGCCGAACTTTCTAACAAAACTATTACCGTATATAAAGGGAATTTCTCGTGGTATCTAGAAGAGAAAGCACGTAAAGAAGAAGAGTTAGAGCGAACTTTCAAAAAACAAAAAGAAGAGATCGAGAAGACAAAAATCTTCATTGAGCGTTTCCGTTATAAAGCAACAAAAGCAGCTCAGGTTCAAAGTAGAATTCGACAACTTGAAAAAATGGACTTCGTAGAATTAGACAGCGAGGAACGGGCTATAGCCATTCATTTTCCACCATGCCCCAGAAGTGGACATAATGTCCTTTCTGTAGAAAGGGCAGGAAAGCAGTATGATGCTCACTGGGTCTTCAGCGATATATCGTTCAATGTAACTCGTGGTGAAAAAATTGCTTTAGTCGGAGTTAATGGAGCAGGAAAATCAACTTTATCACGACTGATAAGCAAGGCAGAACCTCCCACTGAGGGAAAGGTTCTCTACGGTTACAATGTCAAAATGGGATTTTTCTCCCAGGAAAGCGCTCAGAACCTCGATTACAAGCGCACTGTCTGGGAAGAAATATCTCATACTGGTTATCTTGGCTCTGATGGAGAAAAACGGAATCTCCTTGGTGCCTTTCTTTTTTGCGGCGATGATATTTATAAGTCTATATCCGTGCTTTCAGGAGGAGAAAAGTCCCGAGTCGCCTTACTTAAGCTTCTTTTAAAAGAAACAAATTTGCTGATCCTTGACGAACCAACAAACCATCTGGACATGCGTACACGTGATATTTTTCAGCAGGCATTAATGGAATACAGTGGAACGTTGATCATCGTCTCTCACGATAGATACTTTCTCGATAACCTGGTTTCACGTGTTATTGAAATTCGGGATGGGCAAATTTACGATTATCCCGGCAATTATTCTTATTTCATTGAGAAACGAAAAGCTCTTTCTCAAGCAGAGAAAGTAGCATTGATGAATGAAGAGGCTAAAGCCAGCAATACGAACAAAGAAAATGAGCGAAAAAGGAGACGGAAAGAAGGAGAGATACGTAATATAATTTATCGGGAAAAGCAGAAAGTTAATAAAGTTCTCGAGCCTTTGGAACAATCCATAGCAGAACTGGAGTCAGAGAAAGCAGAAATTGAAAAACAACTTTGTTCTTCAGATTTTCTAATAAATTCGGAGGCCGTCCAAGAAGTTATGGTAAGACATAATTTCATTGAAACCCAACTTGAGGAAAAGATGAAGGAGTGGGAAGTCCTTATGGAAAAGCTAGAGGCAATAGAAGAAGAAAACACTTCGTCTGTTTAAAATTATGAAAAGACACGATCCTTTTAGACGAATCGCCCCTTTTTATGATTTTTTATAATTTTTTCAGGTCTCTATAAAACCCAAGAGATACTTCGCATATTACTTCTTAATGATAGAATACTTACAAGGAACATAGTTGTGATTCTTAAGGAGGATATGCAATGAGACGATTTCCCCTCTATTTTGTAATATGTTTCTTTATAACATTATTGGTCGTTAACACAGGTTTTGCGGCTACGCTGCCCGTTATGACACCGGGACGAAAACTTCAATACCATTTTATAAAACAACTAGATCCTGAAAAAATGGTTATGATTTTCGACGAAGAGCCTGGAGAAGAGGGGTATATTCGCGACGTTTACATGGATCTTAAGGGAGCTGTTATAGGTGGGGTGCGAATTAAAAGCCTCGTTATACGAGGCTCGGGGATCCAGCTCTCTCCTGTTCACACATGGGGTGAAGACGGCCCTGAAGTAGAGCAGATATTGAATATTCACGCCAAAGGAATCATTGACGAAAACGACATTAACCAGAATCTTCTACAAAAAGAATTCGGAGACGACGATCATTGGCACAACCTTCAGCTCGATATTCATCCTGGTGGAATATATGCTAAAGGTTATTATCTGGTCCGAATGTTATTTAAACTTGATATCCTTATAGAGATAGAAAGTCGTTTGAAGATCGTAGATTTTCAACAAATATGGCTTGACCAATATACAGTACGGGTAAATCGAGTAGACATCCCAGCTTTCATTACGGAAAAGGCCGTATCCCAAATTCAGCCTCTTCTTGACTTAAGCCGTTTTGTCTTCCCCCTTAAGTTAACGTCCATATCCTATGATGATACGTCCATAACTCTTTCGAGTTCCAGAGAGCCAGAACCTTTTGACGGCATCATCTACCAATATGAAAAGGGGTTTTCTGACCCTGTGGTCTGCTCGCCCAAATTAAAGCGATAGTACCCATATCGCGCCGCACCCCATAGTCCCATATCCTCTCTAAGCAAAACATACAGTGGGATGCGAGATAAAAGACTTGAATGAGTAAGAGAGAAATTAAACTCTTCTCTAAAGAAATCGTTATTGACTAACCACGGGTTGGAAACGGCAACACCTCCGCTGATAAAGAGACCGTGCATGGGGAGTATCGTCAATGCAAAATCTCTGCAAGCCCTGGCATAGAACGAAGCAAAAAAATAAGTTGTAAGTGATGTAGAGGATATTTCAGCCACAACAGCAGGAGAAGATAGCTCTCGACCGGTGAGAAATAAATGAAGCAGAGAAAGCCCCCTCCCAGAAACAGCCATTTCTTTTGTTATATAGGGGACACTCAATCGTTTTTTCAGAAAAAGCTCGAAGTCTTTTTCTTTCTCATAAAAAGAGATGAGGGTATGCCCAGCCTCAGAAGCAACTGGAATATACTCTTCGTTTCTCCAAGGGAAGAGAGCACTATGCCCTAATCCCGTTCCCGCTCCTATCACAGCAAGAGGAGACATCTTTCGAGGAACCCCATATTGTACAACTTCCATATCCTCAGCTTGAGCAGCGAGACACCCATAGCTCTGGGCCACAAAATCATTTACTACCTCTATAGAAATCTGTGGGTATTGCTTACGAAGAACTGCCACAGGTATAGTCCATTCTACATTGGTAAGAACAACCACATCTTCATCTTCTAACGGCCCCGGGACAGCAAAAACACATCCCTGAACCTGCGCCAAGGAAAACCGCAGGTCTATCTCTGCTGCTTTTTTTAAAAGGTTAAAGAAAGAAGAAAATGCCGCAGTTTTCAGTTCTAAAGAACCTTCCAATTCGATGCTTTCCCTTCCAATCATAAAAAGTCCCAGTCGACTCGTAGTCCCACCTATATCCGCCGCTAAAATCTTCGTGGTTTATCACCTCTCTTAACTCAAAAATCTGGCCAGATACACTTGAAGCCATGCGATAAAAATTATAAAAAAAAGAATCAAAAAGAACCGAGTCATTTTCTCTTTCATGAAGAAGCTCCTTCTTTTTTCTCGTCAGCGAGCCCTTCTGCTATCCCGCGAAGACTGTTAGTAATAAAATATCGCTCTCGACGCTGCTCATCCACAGACATTTCATAAAATCTTTCCACATAAGGATCTTCTTTTAAGATACGATCAACTAGATCAGGAATCGCCCCCCCTTCCTCTCTCTTCACTTTTTCTCTCCACTCATTAAGTTGCTCTAATGATCGCTTTAAAAAAAGGTCCCCATGACGCACCATTCCATAGTGAGCATAAAGTAGTAACGAACAAGGTCTTCTTAAGAGAAGTTTAATGGAATCCATAGCGGAATGGAAGAAAAATCTCGGCGGCGTTGTAGGGCGCATATAAAACTGCTTCCCTTCCATATCGCCCCAAAAAACACCTGCAGCTTCCCCTGCAAAAAGCAAAGGATTTTCACCTTCTAAAGGATAATAAAAGGAATGATGATGGGGGGCGTGCCCTGGAGTATCCACAAAAAGAATATCTGTCAGATCTTCACGCGGAATGATAGCATCTGCAGGTACAGCTGCCATTTCTCCATACTCCAAAGCTACTTGGCGCAATGTTTTAAGGCTAGCTTTTTGAAGACGAGATGGGTCTATTAAATGCTTTACCCCTCTATTTGGAGCTACGACTTTGCTCTCAGGGAAATATTTTAATAAGTTTCCCACTCCGCCGGCATGATCTATATGGATATGGGTTAAAACAATATAATCTATACACGAAACACCCACGCTCTTTAACGCATTTAAAAGTTTTGGGAGAGTGGACGTCGGGCCTGGGTCTACTAATATGGTTCTTCCCTTTTTCTCATCCCGAAGAAGCCACGACGAAAGGAAGTGGCTAAAGCCAGGGAGAGAAAGAGGAAGATCGATAAGATCTAACGTTCCTCCTTCAAATTCCAACGCACGATGAAATGTAGCTAAAGAGGCATCAATAGGGTAAAAGTTCATCATTATTTTTTCCTCCCAAGGACTATCTTTTTTTAAAAAAATCATGTATCTTTTTATATTCAATGCGCACAAATATAGTTTATGGAGAATGAAAAGCCTCTGTCAAGGAAAGACTCCCTCTATGTTATTGCGCAAAAATCTTCGTACCTTTACTATAAAATATAAACAGAAATTTTCTTACTGGAGGTGCTGCAGTGGAAACATCCCGTCACTACGAATTTGATATCGAGCGGTATATGCCCCGAGAGAAATTCGAAGAAATAAAGGCTTTTGCTGGCAACAAAGAAACCCCTTGTCTTATTGTGGATTTAGACAAGATAGAAGAGCAGTTCGACTCTCTTCAAAAAGGGATGCCCTTTGCGAAAATTTATTACGCTGTAAAAGCTAATCCGCTTGATGACGTGGTGAAGCTGCTCGTAGAAAAGGGCAGCTGTTTCGATATTGCTTCAGTCTATGAGCTGAATCAGGTTCTAGCCCTTGGAGCAACACCGGATCGTGTCAGTTATGGTAACACAATTAAGAAAGCAAAAGACATTGCTTATGCATATGAAAAAGGAGTTCGCCTTTTTGCCACAGACTCGGAAAACGACCTCTACAAGCTCGCCCAAAATGCTCCCGGCTCTAAGGTCTTTTTCCGGATTCTCACTGATGGAAGCGGGGCCGACTGGCCTCTTTCCAGGAAATTCGGAGCCCATCCTGACACTATTTACAAGCTTATTATTATGGCGAAAGGGTTGGGATTGGTTCCCTATGGAGTTTCATTTCACGTGGGTTCTCAACAGAGAGACCTGGGTCAATGGGACCATGCCATATCCACATGCAAATACCTTTTTGATGCAGTAGCTGAAAAAGGGATAAAGCTTAAAATGATCAATTTGGGCGGAGGGTTCCCTTCAAAATATATTTACCCTACCGTCGGCCCTGATGTATACGGCACTGAAATAACTCGTTATCTAAAGGAAGATTTTGGTGAAGACCTCCCCGAAATTCTTCTCGAGCCCGGCCGCTATATGGCTGGCGATGCAGGAGTTTTGGTTTCAGAAGTAGTTCTTGTCTCAAGAAAATCTGAATATAATCAATATCGTTGGGTCTATCTCGACGTTGGCAAGTTTGGTGGGCTTATTGAAACATTGGATGAATCGATTAAATACCCGATTTATGTAGAAAAAACAGGGTTGACTCAAGAAGTAATATTGGCCGGTCCCACATGTGACAGTATGGACATCCTTTACGAGCAAGAAAAATATGAACTGCCATTAACCTTAGAGGAAGGTGACCGTGTCTACATTTTTACTACTGGTGCCTATACTCAAAGTTACTCGTCTATTTACTTTAATGGGTTCCCACCTCTGGCAGCTTACATCTTACCTCGGGGGTCTCATAAGGAGAAGTAACGCACAGGGCCAAAAACATCGAAAGGAGATGGTGCTTTTTGGAACGCCGGGGGAAAAGATTTAACCAGATATGGCTAACGGAAGAGCAGACTCCAAATATGAAGTTGAGCTTAAGGGTAAATCGCGTACTTGTAAACAAGAAATCCGATTACCAAGAAATCCTGCTTGTGGAAACGGCAGAGTATGGTCGGATGCTTGTTCTTGATGGCGCTATACAAATAGGGGAAAGAGAGGAATTCTGCTATTCAGAGATGATGGCTCATATCCCTCTCTGTGCCCATCCCGATCCCAAACACGTACTTATAGTAGGAGGGGGAGACGGTGGGGTTCTTCGCGAGGTTCTTCGACATAAAAACGTAGAAAAAGCTGTCCTCATCGATATTGATAGCGACGTTATTGAAGCAGCAAAGGAATATCTTCCTACTCTTAGTTGCGCTATGGATGACCCTAGAGCAGAAATACGTTCTGAAGATGCTTTATCCTATATACGTTCCGTCTCTGAATGTTTTGACGTGGCCATTGTCGACAGTACAGACCCTGTGGACTTTGCCGCAGGACTTTTCGAATCGAGTTTTTATGAAGAGGTGAAAAAGGCTCTTAAGAAAGATGGAATAATAATTGCCCAGACAGAGTCTCCATTCTCCGATACGAAGATTATGATAGAAGCATATAAAAACATGAAAAGTGTCTATCCAATAACATCCTTGTGTTGGGGAGCTATGCCTACATATCCATCAGGGATGTGGACATATACTATCGGTTCGAGAGAAGTCGACCCATCGACTCCAAGGCACACCGTGCCAGAAGGAACTAAATATTACACTCGCGACATTCACAAAGCAGCTTTTGTTTTGCCTCCTTTTTTAAAGGATCTTCTTCATGATAAATAAAAAGAGAAGGGGCTTGATCCTAGGATCAAGCCCCTTCTCTTTTTTACAATAGACCTTATCTAAAAAGATATGATACCAATGGTATTTAGTAAAATGATAACAAGCAATGCTGGCGAAACATAGCGTATAACAAAAGAGAAAAAGCGCACATAAAAACCGTTCTCAAGGGTACCATGATTCGAAAGTTCGTACGCCACGTCCTCTTTTTTTGAAAAATATCCTACAAAAATGGCAATAAGCAATCCTCCAAGAGGCATAATAATGTTAGAGGATAAATGGTCATAAAAATCAAAGAATCCATCTCCAAAAAGCTTTATTCCACCTAACAGACTTGAACTATCTACAGAAAGAGTCGCAGTAATACCGACCAGTCCAATAAAAAGACAGTTCATAAAGGTTGCTTTCTTTCTAGACATCTTGAACTCTTCAGACCAGAAAGCTACTGGAACTTCCATAAGAGAAAGAAGAGCCGTTGTAGCAGCAAAAGACGTTAGTAAAAAGAAAGCGGCAAGTAAAACCGTTCCAAAGGGCATTTTTGAGAAAACCAGCGGAATAGTCATAAACAGAAGGCCAGGCCCCGCCGATGGCTCCATTCCAAAAGAAAAAACTGTTGGGAAGATGGCCAGTCCCGCCAACATAGAGACGAGCGTATCTGAAAAAGCGATTTTCCCAGCTGTTTTAAAAAGGTGAACATCCTCGGTAAAATAAGAACCATACGTGATCATAATACCCATAGCTAGAGACAATTTAAAGAAAGCTAACCCCAAAGCGCTTAAGGCCACTGAAGGGGTAATCCGAGAAAAATCTATATGAAAAAGAAATCGAATACCCTCTCCAGCGCCAGGCAAAGTTAGGGCCCGGATGTCACAAATTACGATAAGAACAAAAAGCAGCGGCATAAGAGTCTTAGTAATTCGCTCTATTCCACCGCGCACACCCATAGAGATGCCAAATCCAACAACACAAAGCACTATAAACTGCCAAAAGATAGGGGAAAGAACAGCCTTCGAAAAGAAAGACTGCCCAGCTGTCCCTACCCCAATAACCTCACCAAAAAGCCCCTCAACACTCTCGGCACTAATAGAAGCAAACGCACCTGTAAGAGCTTTGAAGCAATAGAAATAAACCCAGCCTGCAACACATGTATAAAAGAACATAACTAGATAGGCCGAGAGGACCCCCATTACGCCGACTCCCTTCCAAAGGGATCCTGGTTTTAAACTTTCAAAAGCACCTATGGCATTGTGTCGGGTACGCCGGCCTATATACCACTCACAGAGAAGGACTGGTATGCCTACAAAAAGAATGCATATAAAATAGACAAAAAGAAAAGCGCCGCCACCATTTGACCCTGTCAAATAGGGGAATTTCCAGATGTTACCCAGACCAACTGCCGACCCTAAAGAGGCGAAAAAGACTGCGAGTCCTGACGAAAAGCCTTCTCTGGGCTTACCCGTGTTCTCCACTATGAACCACTCCCTCGATAAAATATATAAAGAATAAAAATTGGCTTCCATATCACGCATCACGATATGGAATGAATAGCCTCAAACTAAATCCTCATGAGTTTTTATTTAGGGGATTAAAGTACTCCTGAGGGGATAAATTGTACTGAATTTTAAGACAGTAATTGTGTTTCGTCAACCTTTTTTAGAGATTTTTCCAGTCTTTGACAATATGGCAGAGATTTATCATACTTACCAGAGAGATTTCTTTAACGATGAGGTGAGCGAAATGGAATTTATGAACGCAGGAGGGCCTCTCATGTGGATTATATTGGGGCTTTCAATTGTAGCTCTTGCTATTTTTATCGAGCGACTCTTTTTTTTCAAAAGAGCTTCTACAGATGCCGAAGCGTTAGAATTAGCTCTCAGCAAGGCTCTGTTTAACAATGACTCGCAACAAGCTGTGGAAATAGCAAAAGGTGGAAAATCTTCCCTTCACTGCCTTTTTTCTGCTGCTGTTACCCATTGGCAAGTTGATACGGAAGCTTTTAAACTCTTACTTGAGCAACAGATACGTCGAGAGCTCTTTCGTTGGATGAAAGGGCTCACTCTCCTCGGCACTATTTCCCGCGTTGCTCCTTTATTAGGGCTACTTGGTACCGTTCTTGGCATGGTAGAGATTTTCAGGAGTTTGCCTACCGCAGGGCAAGCACCGATGATCTCTTTAGCTGGTGGCATTTGGCAAGCGCTCCTCACTACCGTTGCTGGCCTCAGCGTGGCTGTTCCAACTGTTCTGGGTTACACATTTCTCGTCTCTCGAATAGACGACCAAGAAGAAACACTTTTTAGGGGTGCCGATTTTCTGATTCGGGAGAAACTTATAGAAACCACGCGCTCCCACCACGCGGGGGAATAAACAGTGACTTTTCGGTCGACTCGCAGCCGTTTGCCTGAAATAGATATCACCCCTCTTATTGATATTCTCTTTATTCTTATTATTTTCTTTGTCCTTACGACAACTTTCGGGCAAAGTCAGATAAGAGTGCAACTTCCAAACGGACAGGCATCTACTGTAGACGCCGCTCTCGCTGTTTACATAACAATAAATTCCGAGGGGACTCTTTTCTGGGAAGAGGGCGCTGTCTCTGAAGAGGATCTCATCACCTTGGCGAGACAGGCGCAGGAGGCAGGGAAAACTCTTTTAATTGCAGCGGACCGTAGCATTTCTTATGGACATGTAGCGTCATTCCTATCTCGTCTCAATCAAAACGGGATCCAGTCTGTAGGGTTAGCCCTTCAGGAGGATTAGTATGGCAAAACGCTTTGTTCCTCCTCTTCTATGTAGCCTCTTCTTACATGTTCTTCTGTTTTTTTGCCTGCCCAAATTGCCACCGAGCGAACCTCTATCCTCAGAGCCGCTTATGATAGTTACGCTTGTCAAAACAACGAAACCGGGGCAATGTTCAGAACGTGCTGAGGATAGATCAATAGGAGCAGGCTCTCAACCTTCAAAAAAGATAGAAGATGCGCATTTATCTTCCATGCAAACGCTATCCCCTACATTTCTGTCTGCACCTCAACAACAAATCTCAAAGATTGAAAACAAGAAAGAGCAACAAGCACAGCAAGCAACAGCCCTTCGCAACCTCGAAAAATCGACAAAAGAAAAAGAGGAGGAGGAAAGAACAATCACTACTACGACTGTTGCCCATACCCTCTCTGGCTCGGACACAAAAGGAGACATGAATGATGATGCAAAGAAGGAGGCAGAGAGAACGTCCGCTGGCACAGTAGAAGGACATGGCAAAGGGGAGGAAATAAGCGCTGACCAAGGGCTCTGCAAAAAAGGTGGGGTTGGCTCTGGACATGGAGAATTGCCCTCCGTCTTCGAGCTTTCATCTGTAACAATAAAAAAGCGCGTACACCCCCAATACCCTCTAATCAGCCGTAGAAAAGGAGAAGAAGGAACTGTAACCCTTCTCGCTCATGTGCATAAAGGAGATCTCATAACAGTACGTATAGAGAAATCCAGCTCCTATTCGCGACTTGATCAGGCCGCATTGACTGCCATTAAACAATGGCTTTTTACTGAAGATTTAACAGGAACTGTGAGAGTCCCCGTCATTTTTTCCCTCAAAGATTAATGGGGAACTTTATTAAAATATTCATCTAAAAGCTCTAAGGTTTTCGCAAGGGAGGAGACCCTTCTCTCCCCCATCTCGGGGAAAGAAAGATCCCAAAAAGGATCTACCCCGCTACGTATAAAGATAGAAACTTTCGCTTTTTCAGGAGGAACTAACGTATATTCTTTTCTCTTCAATGCTCGGCAAGTCCAAAAAAGTTCATTAGACGTACCTGTTACAGCAACAAAACGCCCAGAACTTCCCTTTCCGTTTCCGTTTAACTTCCATTCCCCCGTTCCTATATCAAAATGAATATTCTCTGTTGAAAAGACAGAAGAAATTGCTCCCGCAAGAACCAAATCCTCAGGAACACCTGAGAAAGAAATTCCTTCTGGGGATAATAACCAAAGACGATCGGCAAAACGTAAGGCTAAGTCTATGTCATGAAGGGACAAAATGATCCCTTTCTTCTCATACCAGGCATAGTTTCGCAAAAGAGATAAGAGCTCCACTTTGCGAGGCAAATCTAAAAAAGCCGTCGGTTCATCAAGCAAAAGAATAGGTGTTGTCTGAGCCAAAGCTCTAGCAATAAGGACCCGCTGGCTTTCTCCATCGCTCAATTCGGAAAAGAGTCGGCGAGAAAGATGCCATGCCTGCATCTGCTCCAAAGATGCACGTATAATGTCGTGATCACTCTGCTCCAATTCACCACGCCAATTTGTATAAGGATAGCGTCCCAGTGAGACAAGCTCAAAAGCGGTGAGTCCCTGAACATCTGGACGGCCAGCCATTACAAAACTCATTAAGGCTGATCGCTGCACGTAAGAAAGGGTCTTTATGTTGTGCTGCTTTATCTGCAAAATCCCAGACAGAGGTTTAAGAATTCCTGCAAGTGTTTTCAAGAGTGTAGTTTTTCCTGCACCATTAGGGCCTACTAAACAAACGATCTCCCCAGGCCACAGAGTAAAAGACATATGTTGAGCAACTGGTGCGGAATATCCCTTTTTTACAGGATAACCAATGGTAAGATCTTCCACAGTAAGGAGAGGAGGATGGACAGTATCCATGCTACATCTCCTCCTTCCTTCTACTCCGAAAGACAACCCATACCACAACAGGAGCTCCTATAAGAGATGTAACAGCATTAAGAGGTAGAACGATAGAGCTACCAGGGACATGGGCTATAAAATCAGCGCAAAGAGCAAGATTCCCACCGACTAACGCACAAGCTGGTACTAAAAAACGATGGTCGGCGCTCTTAAATGCGCCCCGACATAGATGAGGAACTGCTACCCCCAGAAAAGCAATTGGACCGCAAAAAGCTGTGACACTTCCCGCCAAGAAAGACGTTAGGGCTATGAGGAGGATACGAACCCTCTTTACAGGGACTCCCATGGTAGATGCGTATGACTCTCCCAAGAGTAGAGCGTTGAGAGGTTTTGCCATAATAAAAGCTGCGCCAGAACCAAGAATAGAAGCAGGTACTAACAAAGAAAGCTGCCCCCAGGACACAGAGGAAAAACTTCCAAAACTCCACGCTACAAATTGTTGAATACGTTCTGGAGTACTGAAATGAATTAAGACGCTCACCAAAGCACTCACTGCATATCCAAACATGAGACCTAAAATAAGAAGAGTAGTATTATCCTTAATTTTACCTGCTACAGCCAACATGGCCATCATAATAAGACAGCTACCCAACCACGCCGCACCAGCAAGTCCTACATTAGCCAAAGACCCAGCTATTAAAGTGGCCATTGCTACACCCAGACTCGCTCCGCCGTTAATACCAAGGATAAAGGGACCGGCTAAAGGATTTTGAAAAAGGGTTTGCATCCCTAAACCTGACACAGAGAGAGCTCCTCCAGCAAAAAATGCAGTAAGGGCCCGAGGAAATCTTAATTCCATAACTATTACTCGCCACTCCTCAGAGACCCTTTCACTCCCTAAAAGACTTTGTAAAAGAGCCGAAAAGGGGATAGAAACAGATCCTAAAGAAAGGGTAAGAGCTACCAAAATTACACCGATCCCAAGGAGCGCCACAAAAAGAAACATCTGGCGATATTTCATGGTATATTCCTCTCTGACAATTGATGATAAAAAAAGAGCTCGTGGTTTGGCAGTAAATGAGGATGTAAAATAGCAATTAAATCTTCTAAAATCAAGTCTGGGCGCATGATGCCCTGCTGATAATAATCGTTAGCTCCACTTTTCGTCACACGAGCATTATTATTATAAATTCTTCTTTCCTTGAAGGGACGAAACGTTTCATAACGGGGATCTTCAGTTATAGCGTCCTCTAAGCTTTGCCATGAAGAAGCGTTAATCCAAAAATCACAGGAGATAGCTCGTTCTAACACATTTTCAAAATCTATGGGGACCCCTCCCCGCTGATTAAGGTCAGACCAAAGATAGCGGCCTCCTGCATCACGAAGCAAGTAAGCAGGCCAGCTTCGTCCTCCTGGAACATACCATGTCCCGCCAATAGCTGCATTTGCCATAACTGTAGGGCGTTCCTTCGTCATATCCCGCACTTTTTGTACGAGAGAGTTATATTGTTCAGCAACTCGCCGAAAAAAAGCATCTGCCTCCCCTTCTTCGCCCAGGAACAAACCCACGAATTTAATCCATTCTGCCATACCGAGAGGTTCTTCTTCCAAATAATCTGACGCAATAACAAGGGGGACTCCAAGTTGCCGTAACCGATCCGCAGCCTCTTTCTCTGTTGCCGTATACGCATAAACAAAAACGACATCCGGGCGTAAAGAAAGAATTTTTTCCACGTCGAGGCGCAATCCTGCCCCTGCATCAGCAGCTACGTCAGGGAGATCAGAGTTACGAATAACGTTGGAATATACATATCGTTTCCCTCCCACCCCCACAAATACATCCGCTCCGCCAAGTTCCTCTATAAAAGGGAGCATGGTCATGGATGTGGTAATAACTCGTCGAACTGGGACATGTACAATTGGCAAATGGGCAAGCCTTTCAGGGATAGAGGCCCCCTGTGATACGAGAAGATACTGTTGCCCTTCCCGGGCTCCAGCCCAAGGTTGGACGACAGTGACTATGCTATATCCCTCTTCTCTGCTCACCTTAAAACCTTTAGCATATTGAAGTTCCATAGAAGAGGCGAAAGAAGGGACGGGATACAAAAGGACAAAACCCCATACCCAAAGTAAAACATTAAAGAGATTCCATTTAATTTTTTTCATATTTTTCACAAAAGAGTTCCTCTTAGTAGATTTTTTTATTGTAAGATATGTATAATAGTAAATGTGCGATTAGGTCAATTCCAATTATCGCTATCATTGCCTACAAAATCAAATAGGGATCTATGTTTTCCAGCTTCGGGAATCTGGTGTGAAACCAGAACGGCCCCGCCACTGTAACAGAGACAAACTCGTAATACCACTGGGAAAACTGGGAAGGTACGAGGGAGGATGAACTGGAGTCAGGAGACCGGCTGGAAGACAAGAGTCATTATCATGCGAGGGCGTGGTGTGATGACTATCTTCCTAGCCTTATACATGGCGAGAAGAGGTTGTCGTGTCAACCTTGCTTCTCGCCATTTTTATATTTTTAGGGGGGACTATGGTGGTTAAGAAGAAAGGACTCATTGCGGCGTGCATGGCTGCGACTTTTGTCTTTATGGCAGGAGCGGCAATAGGAGCAGAAAAAGTCTACGATGCTCCTGAGGAAATAGTTACAGGGAGTAGATTGGCGACAAGCCTGGAAGAAGTTCCAGCTCCAACCTACGTTATTACCCGTGACCAAATTGAAAGAAGCGGATCCAGAGATTTAGCAACCATTCTTGAACAGAATGTACCGGGAATTTATGTAAAGCAAAAGACTGGTCATTCGAATAACTCTCAAATTTCTATGAGAGGGTACGTAACTGAAGTGCTTGTTTTAGTTGATGGCGTTCCCTATTACCGCTCATCCCATGGAGCTGGCGCTGCCTCTGTTGATTTTCGAGATTTCCCGATTTCCAACATTGAGCGCATTGATGTAGTCAAAGGAACTGGCTCAGCTACTTATGGTTCCATGGCTGCCGGTGGTGTTATTAATATAATTACCCGGAAAGCCACGGAGGGAATAACTATAGAAGGAGAGGTCGGTCCTAATGACTGGCGACGGTACTTTGTCCAAGGAGAGGGTGCTGGAGAAAAAATCAATGCTGGCATCTGGTATTCCCACAAAGAAGAAGGAGAGCATCGCTTACTTGAACAGACCGAAAAAATCTACAATGCCCTCGACTATAAAGAAAATGCTTACGGCGTAACTCTCAATGGCAAAGACTGGAATTTTAAAAGTGAAACAGGGGAATTTAAGAACACATATGAAACTCCGGGCTGGATGGTCCCAGTAGATATTAACAAAGAGAAAGGACAATATCAGCGACATTCTTTCCGTTACAACGGGAACAGCTACTATGTGTTGATGGGTTATAACGACCAGAGATATTATATCCAGCAAAATCAAGATAACTATTACAAAGATCGGGCTTTTACTACGGAGTTTGGGAAACGAAGCCAATGGGGCGCTACTCTTGCTTCATGGGGAATGACATATAGAAAAGAAGAAACAACATACAGACCATCTACTTTTGACCCTGAAATAAACCAGGATCGGACAAATTACGCCCCCTTTGTAGAACTCTCTCGTCCTTTTGGCGATGTTATCGGAACCCTTGGATTACGATACGAAATATGGCGCCAGGATAACGCAGACAACTATAATGAACTCATGCCCAAAATGACCCTTCAACTTCCGCTCAACAACAACACTGCCTGGTATATTTCTGCCGGGCGTTTCTTCGCTATGCCTAGCATGTATGAACTTCATGCAAATGGTCCATGGGGAACTAAAGGGAATCCCAACCTCAAGCCAGAAAAAGGATGGAATTATGATCTGGGAATAAAAGGAGCAAATGACTCTGGGAATTGGGGCCTCGGAATCTTTTACTCTAATATGAAAGATAAAATCATCTGGCGCAGTAACACCTATGAAAATATGGACGACTTTAGATCTTATGGAGTTGAAGCTAGTCACAAATGGAATCTTTCAGAGAAATGGAGTTTCGGTCTTTCTGGAACGTGGCAAAAAGCTCAGGAGAAAAAAGGGAATGCTGGAAACTGGGAAAATAGCTACGGCTTGCCGGAATGGCAATTTATGTCTTCTCTCACATATCACAACGGTCCATGGACAACTGGAATAAACTGTAGCTTCGTCGCCAACCGATCTACAACCCCTGCTCAAAAGGATTGGACAGGAAAACTTTATAATCCCGGCGACGACTATTTCCAGACAGATATTTTCACTGAGTGGAAATCTGGTGATCATACAGTCCGCTTAAGCTGCTATAACCTCTTTGATGAAGAGTTTACATATAATTCTGCCGGTTGGAATTATTACGGCCCCGAACGAAGCGTTTACCTCACATGGCGATATAGCTTCTAGCTCTTCAGGCGGGGGAAACCCCGCCTTTTTTAATTCCCTTAAGTGTCGTTGTTCTCATGTATCTCTTGTTTACTTATTCCCGACACGACTGGAACAAAGCGACAGTAGTCATACCAATTCTCTAACCATAGCCCCTCTCCCTTCTTCTCCATTACCAATAGACGCTGCAACCCTGGTTCTATTGAAAGGGGCAAAACTATTCGCCCCCCCATAGCAAGTTGTTCTTGCCACGGTTCTTCCACTATATCTGCCGCTGCCGTCACAAGGATTCCATCATATGGAGCTTTCGGAGCATATCCCTGTCGACCATCAGCAACAACGACCATTACGGAATATCCGAGCTGCGAAAGCACCTCTTCGGCCCTCTGTGCTAAAAATTCTATGCGTTCAAGAGAGACAACTGAGGCACCCATTTCCGCCAAAATAGCTGCTTGATATCCAGAACCTGTGCCTACCTCTAATACGCTCATTCCTTTAGATACTCTCAAAAGTTCCGTCATACGAGCAACCATATACGGTTGAGATATAGTTTGATTTTTACCAATGGGAAGAGGGGCATCAAAATAAGCAAGAGAAATATATTCGGGAAAAACAAAAAGATGTCTTGGAACTCGTTTCATCGCAGCAAGAACATGTTTATCTCTCACTCCACGACTCTCTATTTGAGTTGCTACCATAAAATCAGCTTCTTTACGCCAATCAAGATGTGTCATGAACGCCACCCCCCTTGTGGAAATCTACTTTACCTTGCCATGACAAGAGCAGGAGCATTACAATAAGCACGATTGAAAGAAATGATGGAGGGACATATGAATGCATGAAGAAACAATACATATCCGTTTTTTTGAAGTGAATGGACAAGGGCAACTTAAATTAGGCCCCATTTTTAACTATCTTCAGGACATGGCCGATAAAGATGCCTCCCGAATGAACATCTCAATACCACAACTCATGGAGAAAGGGTATACATGGGTGCTTCATCGATACCACCTCGAAATGATACGATACCCAAAACTTGACGAAAGTCTCGTAATTCGCACGTGGCATTCCCCATTAAAGAACCTCTACTCTCTACGAGCTTTTGAGATTCGCACTCAATCTGGAGAAGCCCTCGGGAAAGCCGTAACATCTTGGATTATTATAGACTATAAAAGCCACAAACCGGTACGTCTTGACCGTCATGTCTCTTCCGAATACTATGAAGAAGTAGTTCCTTTTGAGTTCTCTTTTTCACCAATACCGCCTTTAAAACATATAGATTTAGAAGAGTCTTTTCCCGTCCGAATGCGGGATCTGGACATTAATAATCATGTAAACAACGCTGTATATGTAGAATGGGCTGCAGAAACAGTACCCACTGAAGTTTTGCAAACACAGAGGCCGGTGACGATAAACGTTATTTTTAAGGAACAACTCATGTATGGAGATGCTGCTATTGTACAAACCCAAAGGCAAAAAGCTTCAAACTCTTTTGACCATATTATTACCCGACAATCTGATGGAGCAGAAGTTTCAAGGATTCACACGCTATGGGAAAGAATCGAATAATATCTTCTAAGGACATTGAAAGAAATAAAATTAATCAAGAGTTGCTCTGCTGGTTTTGTCAAAATAAGAGGGACCTACCATGGCGCCATTGTTATCGTCCCTATGAGGTATGGATTTCAGAAATCATGTTACAACAGACACAAATGGATCGAGTGATTCCCTATTTTCTCCGCTGGATGGAGCGCTTCCCAAGTCTTCACGATATAGCAGAAGCACAAGAAGAAGAGGTCTTAAAATTCTGGGAAGGGCTAGGCTATTATTCTCGTGTTCGAAATATTCGCAAAGCAGCCCAAATGTTGCTATCTATGGGGTACGAAACAATTCCGCCAAACGAAAACATTCTCCGAGAATTACCTGGCATTGGGCCCTATACGGCTGGAGCCATTCTTAGTATTGCTTATAATATGCCCTATACAGCAATCGATGGGAATGTACGAAGAGTTCTTTCTCGAATAGCCGACATTGCTATACCTGTAAATGCTGGAGAGGGAAAGGTAACCGTAGATATCCTCGCTTCTCAACTTTTGCCCCACGATACCCCTAGAGATTTTAACCAGGCACTCATGGAGTTGGGAGCCCTTATATGTGTTCCACAATTTCCCCGATGTATTGATTGCCCAATTAGCCCCTTCTGCCAAGCGCACAAGACGGGAACAGAAAGAGAGAGACCCGTAGTTCTATATTCAGATAAACCTAAAAAAGTTGAAGCAGTAGCAGCACTTATTTTGTGTGAGGACATGCTATTACTTCGGCAAAGGCCTCTGGACGGCCCGTGGAGCAGACTATGGGAATTGCCGTGGGGAATTAAAGATAGCAAAGAAGATTATCACGCCATTTTCAGGAAAGAACTGCCCGAAAAATGGATGGCTACGCAAAAATTTCACGAGATCGGATCTATACAACACTCGATAATGAATACTCGCATCCACCTCCAAGGCTATACAACATCTCTACCCTATGCTGTACCTGACCCAGTAAAAAAAACTTTTCACTGGATCAGCTTTGAAAACATATCAGCTCTCACATATCAGGCAGGGACTCGCAAACTTTTAGATCTCTTCTTTTCAAAAAAGAGATAAAAAGAGGGAATACTCCCGCACCGGCTGGAAGGGAAATTCTTGCTATGCACCAGTTAAAAAGAGAAATTCTTTATATCCACAAGAATCTTTTCACCGTTCTCAATTTTTACCTTGGCACCTTTCAGATTCTCCCCCTTATTTCCCACTTTCTTTTTTATATGTTCATCTTGTTGGGATGGCCTAAAAATAGCTCTGATAAGGCCTGACCATATATCTCCTTCTCTTCCCTTTTTAGGAAGGCGCACTTGCACAAAAAAGTGGTTGCTATTTACATGTACCTTAACATCTTTACTATTTCCAGGTCCGCCAAGGCCAGGGATATTCAACGCTAAATGGATCATGGCCCCTTGGGGAAGATCCACGTCTCCCCGAATATGCAATTTATGTCCTTTAACTGCAATCTCTCGGATTTCCAGTACAGAAAAGTCGCTCGCCCAACTTGCTGAAGTTCCCAGCATTACAAGAAAAACGGCACAAAGAAATACTTTAAAAATATTTTTCCCCATTTCTTTCACCTCTCTCGGTTCTCTCACCTAGAAGCTTGTCTGATTTCGCCCATTCTTTTTAGCTCGATAGAGCGCTGTATCAGCAGCAAAAATAAACTCGTCAACGGAACTCGCCTTATTATACAATGCAACCCCAAGGCTTGCTGAAAGGAAGATTTCCCCTGAGCTAAAGGGACAACTTACAATATTTTTCCTTACTCGCTCGGCTATTTTAAAAGCTTCATCTCGACTGGCTCCCGGCAATATAAGCAAAAATTCCTCCCCGCCATAGCGACCGACAATGTCATATCTTCGAACTTGCTGAATAATACGAGAAGAAGCATCTCGAAGCACTTCATCGCCTATAAGGTGGCCATACGTATCGTTCACTTGTTTAAAATGATCGAGGTCAAGAAGAGCGATGCTTAAAGGGTGGCCCTCTCTTTCAGACCGGGCTATCTCTATCTCTAAATGCTCAAAAACCACCCGCCTGTTTAGAAGGCCTGTAAGAGTATCGTGATCGGCATGGAAACGGAGGGCTTCTTGTAAATCAACTATACGTTTCCCAGCCCCCACACGAAGATGCAACTCCTGAGCATCGAAAGGTTTTGTAATATAGTCATCCGCTCCAGCTTCAAGACCTGTCAAAATATGTTTTTTTTCATCCCGCACTGTAAGCATTATCAAATACGTATAAATAGAGTTCCCTTTAGTTTGTTCACGCTCTCTCAATCTACGGCATATCTCCGGTCCTTCTAAACCTGACATGAGCCAATCAATAATAGCCAGTTTCGGCGCTTCCTCACCAGTGAGAATGTGCCAAGCTTCATCCCCATCTGCTGCAGTTAGAACTTCATATCCCCATTTTTGTAAAAGAGACTGGAGCATAAATCTCGACGTAACATCATCTTCTGCCACAAGAACTTTCATTGCTCTCCCTCGTTTGGGAGGCTATTCTATTTTACATGTAGCCTCCATAAATAATTTTATATGCGTCTCCAAAGATCGAAGGGCGTCTTGGAAGGGCCCTGATCCCATGCATTCTGCTTCTTTTTCCAAAACCTCTGCCTGAAGGCTGATGGGAATAGCCCCGACATTAGCGCTTGCTCCTCGAATAGTATGGGCAAATCGAGCAACTTCTCGAATTGCCCCCTTTTCCACAGATTCCAGCAAAGACTGAAAAAGTTTAGGAAGATCCTGCCGAAAAGTCTGAAGTATTTCTTTTAAGAGCTCTTCATCTCCATCTAATCTCTGCAAAAGCTCTTGCTTCTGAAAAGCAACAAGGGGCTTTTCTAGCTGTGTTATCAACATATCCGCAAGCTCTTTCATTATGATAGGTTTTGTAAGATACCCGTCCATTCCTTTCAACAAACATCGCTTCTTCTCGCTTTCTTGGGCATTTGCTGTCATAGCCACTATGGGGATTCGATTGTTTTTCCCACAGAGATTTGTCGACCGAATGGCCTGCGTCACCTCTAAACCATCCATTCCTGGCATCTGTATATCCATAAAAATAAGATCATATTCTTTTCGTCCAAGAACCTCCAAAGCTTCTTCCCCGCCAGAAACAGCTTCAGCTGTACAGCCTAGCTTTCGAAGAAAGCCGAGAGCTACTTTTCTATTCGTCTCCGAATCTTCAACAACAAGAACGTAGGGAGTTTTAGAAAACATCACGGGCTGAGGAGACAATAAAGTTTCCTCCTCTTCTGCTGCTTCGGGAGGATCGTTAACGGGCCTTTCTCTTGTTTCTTTTAGAGGTAATGTAAACCAAAAAACCGAGCCATGATTCTCTTGTTTGTTTACCCCTACTGAACCACCCATCAGTTCGACGAGGTCTTTTACTATAGCTAGACCTAAACCTGTTCCTCCATATTTTCGGCTTGTGGAGGGATCAAGTTGAGTGAAAGAATGAAAAAGCTTCGGGAATTGCTCCTCAGGAATTCCCACACCTGTATCCGAGACTTTAAAAAACAGCATGCGAGAACCCGAAATAGCTTCTATTCGCTCCAGCACTTCAAGAGAAACATACCCGACATGAGTAAATTTTAACGCATTCCCCAATAAATTGGAAAGAATCTGTCGAATACGTCCAGGATCTCCCACGCAAACAGGTGGAACATCTTCGTGAACATGAACTCTCAATTCAAGCCTTTTTCGCTCTGCAAGAGGACGGATGCTTTTTATAACGTCCTCGACAAGATTAAAGATAGAAATGGGAACCTCTTCTAGATCAATTTTACCTGCTTCTATTTTAGAAAAATCAAGGATATCATTAATGAGACGCAAAAGATTTTGAGCCTCTTTGAAAATAATTCGAACCATATCACGTGGTTCATCGTCAAGAGAAGAGTCGAGTAGTAGACGAGCCATTCCAAGAATAGCATTCATAGGAGTGCGAATTTCATGGCTCACATTGGCCAGAAAACGGTCTTTCGCCTGCACTGCCTGCTCCAACTGATGTTCTGATTCTTCTAACCGTTTGACCTTCATATTCAACTCTTCGTTCAGGCTGTTGATAAGGCTATAATATTCAGCATCTCTTAGCATGTTCGCGATGGAATTCAAAACCACCGTCAAAAAAGCATAAGAAATATCAAGAATCTCTGAAGGATCTTCATCTAGCAAGGCTACCATTAAGCCTAACGTTCGCCCTTGATTAATAATGGAGTGTAAAAGAAGAAACGAGGTGTCATCAGAAGAACGGATGACAACAGGTCTATTTCTGTCAATAACCCATGCCACAGTCCTGTCCTCAATCAGATTATCTTTTTCTTTTTCAATAAAAGGGAACCCTTCCTGAGGGTCACAATAATAACAGGTGAAATCTAAACCATCCTCAGAGAAAAGGTAAAAGGCGATAGTTTTTACCTTTACAAAAAGTCGCGCCCGCATCGCAGCTTGCTGCAGGATCGTCTCAACATCCATAGATCGGTTTAGCCCCGTAGTAAAGCCAGCGGAACTAATGGCAGCTTCCAGTACCTGTTGGACTGCCTTCTTTTCTTCTAACAAATTCTTCATTCTTTGTTCTAAAGATTCGATGGTTTGATAAGGATCCATTCTACTTCTCCATTTATCTATGCTACAAGGAAAATTTTCATAATCTCCGCAATTTGGCGATCTCCTTGCACCAGAACCGTTTCCAACATACCCTTCGACAACCCTAAAAGCTCCCACATCTCTTTTGAGAAAGAAGGAACTATGTAATTTCCACTGGTTCCTATACGTGTGGCATTAGCTAAAAGATCAGCGGCACATATTATTACGGCATCTTTTTCATGATCCTCTGCGTCCAGAGGTGAGTGGTGATGGGCTACAAGAATTTGAATAGATTCAGGTATATTCCATTCCCTTAGAAGAAGTCCTCCCAATTGTGCGTGATCAAAACCTAACCAACGGCACTCGGTTATTAACAGGGGTACCTTTTCCCTTTCTGCCTCTTCAATAGCACGGGTCATATATTGAGGAAGTTTCGTATAAAGTACCACTCGACCTATATCATGAAGCAATCCTGCAAGGAAGAAACGCTCTTCTGAAGGAAGACGTTTCATATAGGCAAGAAGTCTTGCAAAAACACCACATGCAATGGAATGTTTCCAAAAAGATTTCATATCTACATACGAAGAAGGTATATTTTTAAAAACATTTATCGTGGAGACAGCAAGAGCAAGAGATGTTAACTGATTAGCACCCACTATCGCAATAGCTCTGGACACTGATTGAATAGGAGATGGGAACCCATAAAAAGAACTATTCACAAGGCGCAGTAATCGGACAGTCAGGCTGGGATCTGTGCTTACAACTTTAGCAATATGAGTAGCCGAACTCACAGGAGAGTTCAGAACCTCTTGAATCTTAAAATAAATATCAGGGAAGGAAAAAAGACGGATCTCCCCTGTAACCAACTTGTCTAAAGAAGGCAGGGGCAACTTGCTTTCCGTACGCAAAAAGCCTAAACGTAGAGGCGATGCAAAATCTCGCTTCTCTTCATCTGGTAAAAGACGAGAAGGGAGCAAAAAAGCCATTCTTTTTACGCACAGTTGATAAAGCTCCTTCATTTCTTCTTCTAGGGAATCTACTGCAGGGAAATACTTTTCCACAAGATCTGTTGCGCGTTTTTGCTTATATTCTTCTATCTTTTGCTCCTCATGAATTTGGTGGTCATCAACACCCTCTACATCAACTTCAGTAATTCCCCAAATTTTAAATATCTGAACATATTGCACCTTCAGAGATGTCCCTTTCCCAAGAACAAACCGACCATTCGGAGCATGTACGTCGCTTTTAAGAACCATTCCTTCTCGTAGATTACCGACGCTTACGATCCCCATCGTTAGACTCTCCTTAACATTCACCCTTCTTATTTATTATACCTCATTGGCGTAAAAGGATTGTGTACCTTATGCACCCCAACATCACGTGAATATATTATCTGCTATACTACTCATATTATGAATAACTTCTCTTTATTACTAAACAACTTGAAACATAAAAACATTCTCGGAGTTAATCCTCCTGTATTTGACTTCGCCTATTTCGATTTTTGGGCTAAGCCGCTGGGGTTATTATATATACTAGAGTATTTAAGAAAACACGAAAACAATGTTTCTCTTCTTGATTGTATCTATGAAGGACGCGACAAGCCGAAAGGTTTTGGCCGCTATAAACCACAACGAAAGCAAATAAAAAAGCCCACCCCTTATCAACATATTCCACGAAAATATTATCATTTTGGGATAACAGAAGAAGCATTCGAAGAGAAGCTTTCTCAAATACAACAGCCAGATTTAATTCTTCTCACATCCGGAATGACCTATTGGTATCTCGGCGTAAAATGGTGCATTGACAGACTTAAAAAATTCTTCCCTCACACACCAATATTGTTAGGAGGAATTTACGCCCAACTTTGTCCCGAACATGCTCAAACACTTGGTGCCGATGGAGTACAAACAGAACCATTCCTCCTTGAGAGCCCTTTTCCTGCACTTGATCTCTATGAAGAACCTGAATATGGAATAATAATGACTTCAAGAGGATGCCCTTTGCATTGTGAATACTGCGCATCAAAAAAACTTTGGCCCACATATCGACAGCGTTCGCTTAAAGAAATTATGCGAGAAATTACCTTTCAAGATGGTATTTCCAGTGTAAAGGACATGGCTTTTTATGATGATGCTCTCTTAATAAATAAAGAACGGCATTTCTACCCTCTCTGCAATGAATTGCAGAAAAACTTTCATCATCTACATTACCATACCCCTAATGGTCTTCATGTTCGAGAAATTGACGAAACATGCGCTCATTATCTACGTGAAACTGGATTCAAAACCATCCGCCTCAGCTTAGAAAGCACGGATCCTGTAATACAACAGGCTAGCTCCAGTAAGGTATCAGACCATCAATACGTCAAAGCTGTGGAAAATTTATTAAAGGCTGGCTATACTCATCACGACATAGAAACATATATTCTCATTGGGCTACCAGAGCAAAGCTATCAAAGTGTTTACAATGCTATTTCCTTTGTTCGTTCTTTAGGGGCCACTGTAAAAACTGCAGAATATTCGCCTATTCCTGGAACAGTCATGTTTGAAGACTGCGCAAAAAAGTTTCCCTTATTAAAAGAGGAGCCTCTCTATCAAAATAATACCGCTTACTGTGGATATATTTCAGAAGACATCGCTCCTGAAGAGTTGCAACAGTTAAAGAACCTGGCTCACAAGGGGTCTTAGATATAAAATAAAAAGAAGGTGGGAAAATGGGGAAAGTAATAGCAGAGTTAGTAGTTGTACCATTAGGGACAGGCTCCCCTAGTGTTAGCAGTTATGTTGCCAATGTAGAAAGAGTTCTTGCCACATTTAACTTAAAGCAGGAGCTTACTCCCATGGGAACCATCCTTGAAGGCGATCTAGACGAGGTATTAAAAGCCGCAAAAGCAGCGCACGAAGTACCTTTTCACAAAGGGGCTCTTCGAGTATCTACATCACTAAAAATCGATGAACGTCGGGATAAAGACCTGTCTATGGAGGGGAAAATAGCGTCGGTAAAGCAAAAATTAAAGTAGCACATCTTCACCCCATAATAATAAAGATAGAAATGGAGGAGATGTGCGTTGTTCAAAATTATAAAGAAAAAGGGCCCCCTTCAACCCATTCGCTACGGCCCTTACATTGGTTTATGCGCTTTCTGTTGCTTGTTTATGATTTTTGGTGTAGTTATGTCATCGTCCCCTGCCACATTGCTAAAAGGCGTCTGCGCCATTATACAAGACCCAGATTATCTTATTAGCGACTATATAGGAATCGGTGGCATTGGTGCTGCTTTTTTTAATAGTGGTCTTCTTACTTTCCTTATGACGGCTCTTCTGTTCTTTTTCAAAATCAACATTACCGGCATCTCTATCTCTTCTCTTTTAACAGTTTCTGGTTTTGCACTATTTGGAAAGAACATATTGAACGTTTGGCCCATAGTGTTAGGAGTTTATTTCTACTCTCTCTACCAAAAAGAACATTTCTCTCGGTACATTTATATCGCTCTTTTTGGAACGGCTTTAGCCCCTCTTGTCAGCCACCTACTTTTCAGCTCCCTTTTACCTCTTTTATTGCGCCCATTAGCAAGCTTTATTTTAGGAATTTCTGTAGGGATGATGCTCCCTCCCCTCGTTTCGGCTTTTTTGCGTTTCCACCAAGGATACAACCTTTACAATGTAGGATTTGTAACAGGTGTTTTAGGGACAGTCTATGTATCTATTCTCCGTTCTTACGGGCTTTTAGTGGAGACCCGGATGATCTGGACTACTGGCAATAACAAGCTTTTAGGGATATTTTTCATCGCCATTTTTATTATCATGATTTGTACCGCTTTCACCCTTGACAGGTGGAGTAAGATAAAGTGGGTAATGGCCTATAGTGGACGTGCCGTGTCTGACTTTGTTATTTTAGAAGGATGGGGTGCTACCTTAATGAATATGGGGACTATGGGACTTCTAGCCACCTTTTATATTCTTGTTATAGGCGGAGATCTTAACGGGCCTACCATAGGTGGCATCTTAACTGTAGTCGGATTTAGTGCCTTTGGAAAACACCCAAGAAATACCATCCCCATTATTTTAGGAATAGCACTAGGAGCCATAACAAAAAAATGGAGTCTTGCCGCTCCGCCCATTCAATTAGCCGCTTTGTTTGGAACAACTCTCGCACCTATTACAGGGGAATTTGGATGGAAATATGGAGTACTTGCGGGTTTTATCCATTCTTCTGTGGTTTTGAATGTAGGAATGCTCCACGCAGGATTTAACCTTTACAATAATGGATTTTCTGGAGGGCTAGTAGCTGCCGTACTGTTGCCGTTAATCGAAGCCTTTGCCGGAGGTGATAAGAGATCATGAAACAGGAACGAATTCGAGTGACAAAAATGGCAGGGGAACTCATTAATGATTTTCTCACTTTTCTAGGTTGTAACAATATTAATCTTCATATTTGTGAGGATCCAGATGCTTTTCTCATTCACATAACAGGGGTATTTCAAGATCTATCAGAAGAGCGGTTACAAAGAATGAAAAATCTTCTCTGTCAACCTCGGAATTATGAGTTGGAAGAAATGTACTGGAGTCTTTCGAGCGAGAGAGATACAGATGCAGAATTACATCTAGTAGGCATTATGACTGATGAAGTGACGATATCAAGAGACCCGAAGAAAAAACTCTTATCTATTCACTTAGTTCGAAAAAAATAGAGCGGCATATGCCGCTCTATTTTTACAATGTCTTGTTTGGAAGCGATTATGGCGGTTCTTCTACTCTCCAACCTAAACCACACAATGAAGTTATTTGTAAAGAACTCGGTTTCAAAAGAGAAAACCTTGAAGAAATATCTTCTAATGCTGGGCCTTGGTAAAAACTGTTGACTCCTTGCCTAAAACGCTTATACTGTCGGAATGTTTTGCTTAAATATAAGCAAAATCGCGGGAGGAAAGCGTATATGAATCATCTTATAAAGGACTATGGAGTATATCTACCCATGTTAAGCACTACATTATTATGGGCTGGAGCATATATCTGCGGCAAATTAGGTGTTGATGAATTTATACCTTTACATCTGCTTTTTTTCCGTTTTCTTATAGCTTCTATTTTTATCTTTATCGTCATTGCTTTGCGAAAAAAAGGAGAATGGAAAATATCAACACATGACATTCCAATACTGTTCCTTCTTGGTTTTACAGGCGTTTTTGCAAATAACTTTTTCTTTTTTCTTGCGTTACTCTACACATCTGTAACAAATGCCGCGATTATTTTTGCTACAACACCGTTCATGACAGCTATTCTGGCCTTTGTCTTTCTTAAAGAACCTTTAGGGCTTAAAAATATATGTGCTTTGATAATAGCTCTTTCAGGTGTCGTTTTTCTCATTACAAACGGGGACATACACGCCCTACTTCATATGGACTTCAACATTGGAGATTTTTATGAAGTTGGAGCTTCTTTTGCCTTGGCCATTTTTACAATCATAAGCAGAAAGGTCGCCAACAATTATCCTCCAATAACTATGGTGAGCTACGAAAATCTTTTCTCTCTTATTATCACTATTCCATTTTTGTTGGTAACTGGTGCTTTCGATTTTCAAGTTACCCCTACATATAAAGGGTGGCTCTCCATTTTATATCTTGGAATATTTGCATCTGCCCTAGGTTATATCTTTCAACAAATTTCCATAAAAAGTATAGGAGCAAGTAAATCTGCTGCTTTCTTAAACCTAACTCCTTTTCTTTCCGTTCTGCTTGGAATGGTCTTCTTAAGAGAAAGTCTCTCTGCTGTGAAGATTATCAGCGGCATGTTGATTTTAGCTGGAATATACCTCAACTCTTATTCAACTTGTCGCTCTGTTCCTCGTGTCAAAAAGTGCCATAATAACTAGATGCATGGAGAAATAAGCAGCGGGAGGAATTTTAAATGTCAGGGAACATACGAAAAAATATAACACCGGGCCTTCGAGTTAAAATCGTTCAAAAGCAGCATCAAAGAACGGGACAGCTAACTGAAGGTATCGTTAAAGATCTCCTCACAAAAAGCCCGACGCATCCCCACGGGATAAAGGTTCGCCTAGAAAGTGGCATTGTAGGAAGAGTTCAGGAGATATTGGAGTAAGGTAAACAAGCCGTTTTTCGGGTTCCCGAAACGGCTTGTTTTATATAGCTCACCTAGAGGCTGCCAAGCTATCCGATAGTATGAGCAAAGCCACTATAAACAGCAATCTCGACAAAACACTTCAACAACTCTATAAGAATACCGAGAATGCTTCTTATCTAACCTATTGGCCAAGAAGCATATAGGAGTTCTAAAACTTTTGAGAGTTTAATCTTTATCTAAAAATTCTGCTTGGGATTGTCCAATAAACAGACTTGCTTTTTTACGATGATAAAACAAAAAAGCCATTTCGGGTTTCCTGAAATGGCTTTGAATTATCTGGCTCCTCGGGCAGGACTCGAACCTGCAACCTAGTGGTTAACAGCCACCCGCTCTGCCGATTGAGCTACCGAGGAATGTCATTATATTAAACTGCCAAAATATATTATGGAGGCGACACCCGGATTCGAACCGGGGATAAAGGATTTGCAGTCCTCTGCCTTACCACTTGGCTATGCCGCCACCATTGAAAAGTCTTTGGAGCGGAAGACGGGATTTGAACCCGCGACCCCAACCTTGGCAAGGTTGTGCTCTACCCCTGAGCTACTTCCGCATGTTGACGGTAAGTGGTGGCGGGACCCAGAATCGAACTGGGGACACGCGGATTTTCAGTCCGCTGCTCTACCTACTGAGCTATCCCGCCTTGTCCCTATCAAAGATAAAAAATGGCGGGGCCGACGAGACTCGAACTCGCGACCTTCGGCGTGACAGGCCGACGCTCTAACCAACTGAGCTACGACCCCACCACAATCTTTCACTCAAAGTCCTGGGTTTGGTTTTGGTGGGCGGAACAGGGTTCGAACCTGTGACCCCTTGCGTGTAAGGCAAGTGTTCTTCCGCTGAACTATCCGCCCCGTTCACCGCTCAACCAACGCGAAGGATAGTATATCTATGACTGCAGAATATGTCAACACCTTGACAAAAGGAATTTTGCTGCATTTTCTCCTAATAGATTATCTACCCCCTCTTTCTCTCCAAATATCTGATTAAAAATCTTTTTATACCTCTCAAAAGAGAGAATTGGGAAATCTGACCCATAAAACATTTTCTCTAATATTCCCGCACCTATTATGGCTTGAAAAATTTGTGGTTGATAGAGCCATGGAAGGGCTGCCGTATCATATCTGGCATTTTGAAGGTATTTCTTCATTTCCGGCATCAATTCATAAAGCCAAAGTCCGCCGCCAAAGTGAGCAAAAATAACTTTTGCTTCTGGATGGTTTATACAAAATTGAGCGGCTTCTTTAGGCCCTACATTTCCCTTCCCAGGATAATCATGGCCAACAGGTTCTGCCGTGTGAAAAAGAAGAGTCATTCCAGCCTCTTGAGAAGCACCGACAAAACGCCACGTCTGCCGAACATCATCGATGTTAAAGTGCTGCCCGCCTGGGAAAAGCTCCCCTACTCCTATAAGTCCTTCGTCGGCACACCGAAGTATTTCCTCCTCAGAACCTCTAGCTAAAGGAGGCACTACAGCAAACCCCTTCAAGCGATCAGGATATTTTTTGATACCTTCAATAACGTAATTATTACAATGACGGCATAACTCCAAATCCTTAAAAGCAAAACCGAATATCCACGATTGATCTATATCGTCCTCGTCCATTTGAACAATTACATCTTCTATCGTTGCCCACTTATGAACCTTTCCATGGGAAAGGAGTCCGAAGTAATCTTCTCTTTCAGATATTTTCTCGAAATCCTGTATTACATCTGGTGGATAAACGTGAACATGCGTATCAATAATCATCATTTTTCCATCCTTCCTCCGCTATCTTCCGACGTATTTGCGTAACAAATTGATGAGCCGCACGAGTAGGTTCGGGAAGTCGATACTTTATACACGCTTTCAAAACTAACTCTACCGATTTTTCAAGAGAAATTCGATGGCCAGGGCTTATGAATAGAGGTTTCACTCCATTTCTAGAGCGAAGAACGTACCCTACATGCTCTTCTTGATAGAATAATGGTGATCGACTCCCTTTCTCGTTCCCAGGATCATCATAAACGCCAACAAGGTGGCTTTTTGCCACCCCTATAGTCACAAAATTTGTAAGAACCCCAAAGTGAGAAGCAAGACCTATTCTCCGTGGATGGGCTATTCCCGCCCCATCAATCATCCAAAGGTCTGGGCTCAATTCCAAGCGCTCAAGAGCGGCAAAAAGTGCTGGAACCTCTCTATAAGAGAGTAAACCCGTTAAATAAGGGAAAGAAACTGGATATATTGCCCATGTATAGGAGATAGGAGAGAATGTTCCCCACTCCATGCAAACAATCCCCGCAATGGCCAATGCTTTTTTGCCTCGTCTGCTATACGCTACATCTACTCCCGCCACTGTGGTGAGCCGAAAAGGCTCATCGCGGATAGATACTTTTTCTGCAAGAAGTCGTTGTTCAGCTATCGCATGTTGAAAAGAATCAGGCACAATAAATTTCAAGAATATGCCCCCAACTATAAGTTAGCTACACTATACCTCTTTTGATGTTTTCTCGTCTAGAAAACAAAAGAGGCTGCCTCTTAAGTACAAGGGCAGCCTCCTCATCATTTTTAACAGTATGTGCAGACGTTCTACTTAACTTCGACTTCAGCTCCAGCCTCTTCAAACTTCTTTTTCAGCTCTTCAGCCTCGTCCTTGCTTACAGCTTCCTTTACAGGTTTAGGAGCGTTATCTACAAGCTCTTTAGCCTCTTTCAGGCCAAGGCCTGTAACTTCACGAACAACCTTAATTGTAGCAATCTTGTTAGAGCCAGCACCCTTCAAAACTACATCAAACTCGGTCTTCTCTTCCTCTGCAGCAGCTGCAGGGGCGGCGCCTGGCATCATCATGGGCATAGCCATGGCAGGAGCAGAAGCAGAAACTCCAAACTTATCCTCAAGAGCCTTTACGAGCTCAGAAAGCTCTAATACCGTCATACCTTCAATAGCCTGAATGATCTCTTCGTGGGTCATTTCTATTGTTCCTCCTTAATCAAAACTCTTCAAATTTAGTTTATATTCATTTTTAACATACCCATTCCCAATGGGGTATTACGCTACCCTTATTAGGCAGCCTGCTCTTTCTTCTCCTTGATCTGAGAGAGGCATGTGGCCAACCCTCTGATCGGGCCGGAAAGAACTGTAACAAGGCCAGACAAAGGAGCTGCGATGGTGCGAACCACCTGAGCAACAAGCACTTCCTTCGATGGGAGATCTGCCAAAGCTTCGACCTGGGCTACATTTAAAATAGAATCGCCCAAAACTCCACCCTTTAAGATAAAAGCCTTATTCGCTTTATCTTTAGCAAAGTCTTTAAACACCTTTGCGACAGCAACAGGATCGCTGTAAGCCATAGTATAAACGTTAGGGCCAGCCATAATATCTTCTGGAACAGGCATCTCTTCTTCTCGAAGAGCAATTTTCATGAGGGTATTTTTAGCTACCTTCATTTCGCCGTCAGCTGCTCTGACTTTAGCGCGAAGATCTGTAATCTGAGCTACAGTAAGACCTCTGTACTCTGCCACAAAAACTGCTTCGGTCTTGTTGAGCATTTCTTTCAACTCATCAACTAAATCATACTTAACTTTTGCAGGCATGTGTTCACCTCCTCTTCAAAAAAAATCTCCCGACCCATCTAGGTCGGGAGATTCTAACATTACAAAAGATAACGTATCTTTCAAAGATAACACTTATCCTTGGCATGTAACCTCCAAACCTCGGTGGGTGGATTACTCCATTAGACGCTTGAAGCGCGCCCACTGTCTTAGGCTTGTCAAAATATCTTATTTAATTGTAGTTTTCTTATGCTTCCGCAGCTATTTCTTTCGCAGCAGCTATAGGATCTATCTTTATGCCAACACCCATAGTAGGGGCGATATAAAAGCTCTTTACATAGGTACCTTTCACTGAAGCAGGGCGAGCCTTTACAATCGTCTGATACAAAGCTTTTACATTCTCATACAGCTGTTGAGCCTCGAAGCTCTTCTTCCCTACCATATTATGAATTATAGCAGCCTTATCAACACGGAACTCCACACGACCAGCCTTAATTTCTTTCACGGCATCAGCTATATCGAAGGTTACTGTACCCGTCTTAGCACTTGGCATTAAACCCCGTGGCCCTAAAATTTTCCCCAAGCGACCTACATTTTTCATCATATCTGGAGTAGCAATTACCGCGTCGAAATCAAGCCAACCTGTACTAATCTTCTGAATCAAATCATCTCCGCCGACAAAGTCCGCGCCTGCCTCTTCAGCTTCCTTAACCTTTTCTCCGGCAGCAAGAACCAGCACTCTTTTAGTAACTCCCGTACCATGGGGTAAAATTACCGTCCCACGAACTTGCTGGTCTGCATGGCGGGGATCGACGCCGAGACGGATATGAACTTCGAGGCTTTCATCAAACTTCGCAGTAGAAACTTCTTTAAAAAGATCGATAGCCTCTCGCAATCCGTACAGTTTCGTGCTGTCTACTTTTTCCCTTATAGCTAAATAACGTTTACCTCTTTTTGCCATTTTAAAGTCCCTCCTCGTGGTCATAGCGGGTCTGGCCGACCCTGCCACAATCGCTAAACAAAAAAACTAGCCGACGATTTCAATCCCCATTGAACGAGCTGTGCCTTCTACCATGCGCATAGCCGCATCCACATCATTGGCATTCAAATCTGCTTTTTTAAGCTCAGCTATCTCTCTCACCTTATCGCGGCTCACCTTTGCCACCTTTACCTTATCGGGCTCACCAGACGCCCGTTCAATCCCCGCAGCCTTCTTCAACAAAACACTTGCAGGGGGAGTTTTAAGGATAAAAGTGAAACTCCTGTCAGCATATACCGTCAAAATAGCCGGGATAATCATCCCTGCCTGATCTGAAGTTTTGGCGTTAAACTGCTTACAAAACTCCATAATATTCACGCCATGCTGACCAAGAGCCGGCCCTACAGGGGGAGCCGGGGTGGCCTTACCTGCAGGCAACTGCAACTTGATCTGCGCAACTACTTTCTTTGCCATTACCGCTATCTCCTCTCGTTACTGCAAAGCTCTCCTCCGCCTTTTAAACAAAGAGTTAGAAGAGCGCCCGCTTTAGGTTCTATATATACTTAGAGCTTCTCCAGCTCCATATAGTCAGTTTCCACGACAGTCTCCCGTCCAAAGACCGTCACCGTAAATTTTACCTTCCCTTTTTCAGGAACAATCTCCACTACAGGGCCTACTTGCCCTTCAAAAGGACCGCTCTTCACCTTTACAATATCCCCAATTTTAAGGTTCATCTCAATCTTAGGTTTAGCTTGATCCTTCCCAATCTTGCTCATAATTTCTTTTACTTCTTTTTCAGAAAGAGGAATAGGGTGATTTCCTGCTCCAACAAAACCTGTAACACCAGGAGTATGGCGGACGACATACCAAGATTGATCGTTCAGCTTCATCTCCACAAGCACATAGCTCGGATAAAGTTTCCGTGTCACTTTTTTACTTTTGCCATCTTTTACGAAAACACGCTCTTCCACCGGGACTAGGACACTAAAAATCTCTTCATCCATACCCATAGTCGCTATTCTCTGCTCGAGATTAGCTTTAACCCTGTTTTCGTACCCAGCATAAGTCTGAACGATATACCAGCGCCGCTCAACATTACTTTCCATCACACAATGGGGGGTCGGACGGGCCCCCTCACCTCCCTGCTTTCTATTTACGTTACTTGTGGCGTAGCATTCTTACTGGTATCACTAACCAATAAGCCTCGACAAAAGACCCGTTAACGCTAAATCAATAACGCCGAGATATGCAGCAACAAAAAGGGTAAATACTATTACTACCAGAGTTGAATACCACACCTGTTTCTTCCCTGGCCACGTTACTTTCTTAAGCTCGGCTCTTGCTTCACGCACGAAGCTGAGGATTTTTTCCATAACCTCGGCCTCCTATCTTTAAACAAAAAAAATGGCAGGCCCGGCAGGACTCGAACCTGCAACCCCCGGTTTTGGAGACCAGTGCTCTGCCAATTGAGCTACGGACCTGCGAGCAGCGTATATTCTACACTACTTAGTTTCTTTATGCAAGGTGTGTTTATCGCACCACTTGCAATATTTGTTAAGTTCCAGTTTCTTTGATTGCTTTTTCTTATTCACTGTGGTCGTGTAATTTCTCTGCTTACACTCAGTGCACTGCAAACCTACAATATCTGCCATAAAAATTCCCTTCTTCCCAATTACCCAAGAATTTCAGTTACAACACCAGCACCGACAGTATGTCCACCTTCACGGACGGCAAAACGAAGTCCCTTATCCATAGCGATAGGAACTATCAAGTCTACCTCAAAAGTGGCATTGTCCCCTGGCATTACCATTTCAACTCCCTCTGGGAGTTTGA
This sequence comes from Aminobacterium mobile DSM 12262, assembly GCF_000526395.1. Taxonomy (NCBI): domain Bacteria; kingdom Thermotogati; phylum Synergistota; class Synergistia; order Synergistales; family Aminobacteriaceae; genus Aminobacterium; species Aminobacterium mobile. The sequence continues at coordinate 90,566 of NZ_JAFZ01000004.1, forward strand.
TGCTTCCTGTTACGTCGGTCGTCCTGAAGTAGAACTGGGGCTTGTATCCTGCAAAGAACGGTGTGTGACGGCCGCCTTCCTCTTTCTTCAGTACGTAAACCTCTGCCTTGAACTTCGTATGAGGCTTTATGGAACCGGGCTTCGCCAATACCTGACCGCGCTCCACATCTTCCTTGTCAACTCCACGAAGAAGAACTCCTACGTTATCTCCTGCCATGGCTTCGTCCAATATCTTTCTGAACATCTCAAGAGAGGTGGCTACCGTCTTCATCGTATCTTTAATCCCTACGATCTCAACTTCTTCGCCTGCCTTCACCATGCCGCTCTCTACTCGACCAGTAACAACCGTGCCACGTCCGGTAATCGTGAACACGTCTTCGATGGGCATAAGAAATGGCTTGTCGGTCTCTCGCTGTGGTGCCGGAATATACGAATCACAGGCAGCCATCAAATCCCATATGCACTTGCTCACTGGATCGTCCTCTGCACCGGTCCCTTCCTCAAGAACCTTCAATGCTGATCCTCGAATGATGGGAACGTCGTCGCCAGGGAAGTCATATTTGCTCAGAAGCTCTCTGATCTCCATCTCGACCAGATCCAGAAGCTCCTCATCGTCGACCTGGTCCGTCTTGTTCATGAACACGACTATTGCAGGCACGTTGACCTGGCGGGCCAACAAAACGTGCTCCCGTGTCTGAGGCATGGGCCCATCTGCTGCGGAAACAACAAGAATCGCTCCGTCCATCTGAGCTGCTCCCGTGATCATGTTCTTAATGTAGTCTGCGTGCCCCGGGCAGTCGATGTGAGCGTAGTGACGATGCTCTGTCTGATATTCCACGTGGGAAATATTGATCGTTATTCCTCGCTCGCGCTCTTCCGGCGCTTTGTCGATCATGTCGTACGCCTCGAAGTTCGACCAGCCTTTCGTCGACAAACATTTCGTGATTGCTGCTGTCAATGTCGTCTTGCCATGGTCTATGTGACCAATGGTCCCTACGTTTAAATGGGGCTTCGCTCTTTCAAATTTCTCTTTTGCCATATCTTCTCAGGCCTCCCTGCGTATATAGAATCTCTACCCTTTCGGGCTCTGTATTCTCTTGTTTTAAGGAAACAGTTGGGACACTACTGAAGAGATTTTATCATACGAATCAAAAATATCCATATGTGCTCACCAGAAGTACATTTCTTTTATGATTTAAAGCCAATGTAAAAATGATAAACTATGAAAAACTTTTTGTGATATCTTTTAAATCGCATAAGAAAAAGGGCCCAGCTTTAAAGCTGGGCCCTTGAAAGTATTTATTTTCAAAAATCAAATTCCCCTATTAACCACTGCACCCCCGCCAAATTTGAGGCTGGAACGACTTAATGTTAACCAATCTTGTTCTTTTCATGCCAAAGACCTCCTTGAATGTAATGTTTGGGCATCAAAAATCCGCTTGTTTTTGACCACCTAACAGGGGGATTTTTTAGCCTTTGGAGAGAAATTAGAGAAGAGTTAAAAGACACGAAAAAAGGGGAACTGACTTTATTCAGCCCCCCTTCCTAATACATGGAGCCGACTTCCGGACTCGAACCGGAGACCCCATCCTTACCATGGTTGTGAAGGGGCTTTTTAGGGGGGGAAGGCCACGAGCGGGTTTGCGTGCTAAAAACACCATAAAAACCAGTATTCATCATGTTTTTTATTTTTTTATAAGCTCCCCTTCTTGCCCCTTCTTTCCCCATATGATAATATCAAAATAGAGTCTGAATAGAGTCCGGCTACACACATCATAAGGGGGCTCCAAAAAAAATGACTGTAGCAAAACTGACAAACACATATGTAAAAAATTTAAAGCCGAATAAAAAAAGATATAGTGTACGGGATACTGAAATTAAGGGGCTGTTAATTCGAGTTGAACCGTCAGGACGCAAATTTTTCTATTTAGACTATTATACCCCCGAGGGTACGCGGACGTCAAAAAAAATAGGCGACGCAAACGTCCTGACCCCCGCCCTTGCCCGCGAAATGGCTACTCTGCTCCTCTCCAAAATTATTCGTAAAATTCCCCTCGAACCTGAAAAAAAAACAAAAGAACTGACCGTAGGAGAAGTTTTTGAAAAATATAAAATATTCGTGCAAGCAAATCATAAAAGTTTTAACAATACGCTTATTTTTATTTCGCTTTTTTCTTGTCTTTTTCAAAAAAAATGTTCGGAATTGACAATTTTCGACCTCGAAAAATGGAGGGATAAAAAAAGAAAAAGCAAAAAAGCAGCAACAATAAATAGGTATGTTTCCGCATTTCGGGCGATGTTGCGCTGGGCAAAAGAAAGAGATATTATTTTCGCTTGCCCCGCTATTGAAAAAAAAATGAAAGCTCTGCCCGAAACAGATTCGCGAGAAACAGTCCGATATTTGTCTCCAGACGAAAGAAAAAGACTATTCGAAGAATTAAAAAAAAGGGAAAAGCGACAAGGAAAAGACTATCTCCTCCCGGCCGTAACGCTCTCCCTGAATACCGGTATACGGCGCGGAGCGTTGCTATCACTGCGTTGGGAGGATATAAATTTTGAGCGAGAGATAATAACTTTACGCGCGAAAAATGCCAAAAACCAAAAAATGGATTATATTCCTATGAATATTATTGTTAAAAATGTATTACAAAAATGGAAAGAGGTACAAAAAAATCCGAATGATAACGATTTAATTTTTCCACATCCCGGAACAGGAAAAAAAATGCACGACTGCCGTACTGCATGGGAAAAAGTACTGAAAAATGCAAAAATTGAAAATTTTCGGTGGCATGATATGCGGCATGATTTCGCCTCGCAATTAGTCATGAAAGACGTAAATATTCTGACTGTTCAGAAACTTATGACCCATTCAAATTTGGAAATGACGCTTCGGTACGCGCATCTCGCGCCAAAAAAACAAAAAGAAGCAGTGCAAAAAATAGAAGATTTATGCCCTATATATCCTATATATATGGAAGATAAAAAATAAAAATAAGGAGGGAACAAAAATGCAAAAAGTAATTCCTTGTACGGCATTTTTCGAAGAAGCGACAGAAAATGGCGGCCTCGTTGGATATTTCGGGGGGGATATAGATTGCGTATGCGCGCCAGAACTAAAAAACGCACAAAAATATATTCGAAACATATACTTTCTTTGGGATTCTGCTTTTGATTTTATGATAGAGAATGAGATGTATTCCATTTTGGAAAGATACCCGCGACATTACGTTCGCTATTTACTTTCGGAAGCAATTTTTGTAGAAGGAAATGGAATAATGTTTCACGTGAAACAATATTTTAAAAAAATGCAACAATATATGACGATGGAAAACGGATGGCAAGAAGATTATATTTTCTCCGCGGTAGCTTTTTTTAGAAAAATAGAAAAAATAATAGAAAAAAACTAAAACAAATAAAAAGGGGGGAAAGAACTCCCCCCCTCTCCTAACCTCTCCTAAATTTTCCTCCTTAACCCGAAAAAAAACTCAAAAAATATACTTCCAAAATACAAATACAGTATCAAAATACCCCAACCCCCCAAAAAAGTTAGTAGTTGCAAGGGCTCCCAACGACCCCAAAGAGGCAAGTATGCTTGCGCTTTGGGGACACTTTTCGCAAAAAAATGCGAAAAAGTGAAAATTAATAAATTAATTCAATTTCTTCTTCCTCGTCTTCATTTTTTTCTGGAACTTCCATTCCCGATATTTTTTGTATTTCTTTTTCTATTTCTTCTTTTTCCAGTTTCTTCGCCACTTTCGCGATTTTGATGTTCATGTATTCATCATTTTTTTGTGCCGACATATCCATTTTTTTTATATTTGGCGAAAATTTTATTAATAAATCTTTAATTTTTGCTATGGTTTTTCCAGACAAAATTAATATTTTTATCATTTTTTCGTCTGCGACACCCAAAGATAAATTTTTTTCTAAAAATAAAAAATAGATACTTTCTATTATTTTTTCGATGTCGTCCGTTCCTGACTCATCGCTCTTTTCTTTTTCCACCTTTTCCACCTTTTCCACCTGAGATTTTCCGAAAATTTCCCGCACATCCGGAGGAAAAACGCCGCAAAAATCCTGATATATGGCGTGGCAATGCATACATATATTTCCTTTTTCTTCCTCTTTTGCCACGTAATATTTTTCTATTTTTTTAAATCCTCCCCCTAAAAAAAAGTCTGAAAAAACCTGCGAGCCAGGGAGGAAAAATCCCCATTCTTCGTCATTTTTTTGCGAAAATAACGCTGGAGGAACGCCAAAATTCGAAGAAATGTCATGTCGCGCCGCCAAATACGCTCTTTCCTCATTTCCAGGCTCCCTGTAGCATTTTAATACGCTAAAATAATAATCTCCTGCGCCCGAATACTCCCCCTCTCCTTCGGGATTTTCAATTTTCTGAATAAAAAGAGGTGAAAAATGAGTGTCGAGCGGGGCATACGTCGCATATTTTGTGGGGTGATATTCCCCCAGGGTTTGTTCCTGCATATTTTTGAAATCGTACATCGACGCGAAATACGTATGAAAATAACGGAAAATAGACGAATGTGGAGTAATAATACAGTTTTGTCTATTTTCTTCCCCCCATTTCAAAATTTTCTCGTATCCACGCAAAATGTCCCTGGCGTCCGTTCGGCCCTCCCATCCACGAATTGAGTATTCATCAGCTTTGAGCAAATTGAAAATATATTCCAAATAATCTGTATTTGCCATATCTTTTTCCCCCTATAATTAGGATAAAATTTCCATTTCCGGAATATATTTCTCTTTTTCCGGCTTTTTCTCCTTTTTCCGCTCTTTTTCTGTTCCTATCGTTATTTCTCTCCCGTTTATTTTCATTTTTTCTTCCCATTTTTCGCGTTTTAGATTTTTTACGGCTTTTTCCCCGAGAATTTTTAATTCATCATCCGAAATGGGGGTGTCTGTATGTATATATATTTTTCGAATAAATACTTCTGAAGCTGACATAATGTCTACCTCTCCGTTCGCGTACGCGCGTACACATACCCCCGGCCCCTTTACCTGTCGATATTTTCCTCTTTCGTACCGCTTTTCCCGCTCTCGTATAGCTTTTTCGGCTTCGTTTTCGCGCATTTCGAGAGTTGTTTTTTCGATTTCTTTCATTTTTTTCATTTTTTCCTGTAGTTTTTTTCGAATTTCGTTTTCTGGAAGCGCCAATAATCTTCGTAGCGCATAGCTTTTTCCCGTTTGTATGTCCACAATTGTCAACGTTTTTCTTTTTTTGTTGGAGTTTTTTGCGACGCGCTCTATGATTCCCCATTTTTCTGGGAGTTTTTCCCCCTCTCCCTCAAAAAAAACTCTCGCCGCCAGATACGCTATTTTTTGGTTTTCGTTCGCATATTTTCGTCGTTTTTCGAGATATTCGCATGCCGACACGTCGCGGGAGTTTCGCAACTTTCCCTTTCTCCACATCTCCCACTTTTGGCCATTTATTTTTTTCGTATTGGGCCGGTCGGCCCGTTTTTCTGTGGTGGCGTCGTATCCCTGCTCCCGCAAGACTTCCGCTATTTTTTCCCGCATTTTTTCCATTTCGTCATTTTTTTCTATTTTGGTGTAGTGGGGTTTTTTTCCGTCTCGATTTCGCATGCGAAAAATGACGTGTAGGTGCAGGTTTTGTGTTTGCCCCTCTTTTTTCCCCCTGTGTAGCGCATACGAAAAATCCGCGCTGTCTCCGGCTACCGCATACGCAATTTTTCGGCATATATTTTTTCGCTCTTCGGCATCGCAATTTTCAAAAATGTCGTTCGGAAGTGGAACGTTAAACTTTTCCGCAATCTTCGCGTCTTTCCGGGTTCGCATTTTTTCGAAATCTTTTTCGCACGAAATTCCAGTCTCGCTACACGATATTTCTGTCCATCGCCGCGAAATTTCATATCTGTCATTTAAAATTTTTAAATTTTCAAAATTTCGGGAAATGTGCTCGAATTCGAGGCATTCTTTTTCCCGCGAAATATATTTGCAATGCGCGGCCGCTTTCGCATAATCTTTTCTGCCAGCGCAATCCCCGGTAAAATTGTTTGATACTCGCCATTTTATTTTCATTTTTGTGCACCTCTTTTAAAAATTTCGGTAAAGGATACTGGTTTTCTGGGGGGATGGGGGGAACCCCCATGTGTGTTGTTGTTATCACTTATGGGTTTGGCGTAGCCAAACGCGGTTTTGTGCCCTCCTCCCTATGTTAGAAGGGTGGAGGGGGGAGAAGCCTACTCTCCCCTTCCATTTTGATTTTGTGTTTTCTGGTTTTTGATTTCCGAAAAAATAAATTTTAAAAGTGCATTTATGTTTTCCTTTTTTATTTTTTCCAATTCTTCATATTTTTTTTCGCGTTTCATTTTTTTATATTTTTCATCTTGTAAAATTAAAAAATCCCCAAGGGCGTCAAATTTTTCTCCCAAAAAACTTCTCGCGACTCCCCCTGTCAAGATTTTCTTTCGGGTTTCGCGTTTCCTATCCTTTTCTTTTTCTCCTTTTTCCAGAATTTTTATGTCAGCCTCCAGTTTATTTTTTTTCTCTATCATTTTTTCTATTTTTGTTCTCATTTTTTCTTTCTGCATTTTTTATATCTCTCCTCTTATTTTTTTTTTATTTTTGGGTGGGCGCGATAGGGTCCCCCCCTACCACGCTTTGTTGTAATACAGCGACACCGACACCTTTTTTTGATGTGTTTTTTCCGACGACGTGCCGCACAAATCCCCGCGTCACCCCCGCGGTGGTGACTAGGCTACTCGAGATTCGACTTCCTATCTGTGTCATACCTGCGGAAAAGCCGTCCGACGTAGCCGAAAGCAAGCTGGAAATAACGGAAGGCAACGCAAACGCCCCCAAAATGTATGCCGCACCGATTATTATAAAAGTTAATAATCCTGAGTCCATACTGGCGTACAGCAAAACGATAAGAATCAAACAGTATACATTCGCTACAGGAACGTAAAATAAAAATTCAAAAAGTTTCTTCAAAATTGTCGAGGGGGTGTTCTCGAAAGACGGTAAAATCGAAAAGGCTAAAACGACGGGAGCGAGGATAGCGAGAAGTCCGAGGCCGATGTCAGCCAGAATTATCAGAATGATTAGCGCAATTTGCGTAAAAATATATGTTGCGCTAACACAAATTTGTAGAACTGTACGACAAACTATACTCGACCATTGAGACGTCCACGTGGCCGGGAGCATGGCCACTTTTGCATCTACGAGGGCGCTGGCGTGCACGAATACGGAGTCGCCACCTGTTGCCTGCGTTATTATTTTTGTGATGCTGTCAACTATTTGTACACAAAAAATGAGAATATCTGCGAAGTGTACAATAAAAAGCCCTAAAATAGCGGCCTTGAAAGCAATTTGTACGGGAACGAGAATCATTTCTGAATTTACAAAATTATTTTTTATTTCAGAAATCATATTTTGCGTACCCCACCAGAGTATACGTACTGTGGCGAAATAAAAAAGTAATATAAGCCCTATATTTTGCGCTATTTTTGCGAGGGTTTTTCCATCTTTCCCCGAAAAAACGCCCGATATCTCCGCTATTTTTGCGAGCCCATCCCCCATTTTTTTGAAATTATTAAATTTTCTAGAAATTTCTTCTTGCGAGGATTTTTCGGCTTCGACTCGCGCGCCCACCATGACGACGTCAGTTCCGGAAAGGGCGTCGTCTGTGCCCGTCATATTACTCCTCTCTATCATTTTTTTTGTCTGAATTTGGTAATGTTTGAATATTCCAGCAAATTCTGCACTTGATACAAATTCTATGCATTCTTGGATATTTTCGGCGCCAAAAATAATAGTTCGCAAAACTGGCCATCGGCCGCCGGACAAACTCCCGATATTTGCATGGTCAGGCCGCCACGCGTTTTGCCCCCCATTTTTTTGTGTTGGCCCAAAAAACATATAATCGTAGGGGTTTTGCGCGTCTTCCCAGAATTGTTCAACATTATTCCTTACCATTTCGTCCAGTTTTAAGCCTGATTTAATATCAGATTCATATTTTTCTACTTCGGCTTCTGCCCCGCCCGAAAACAGAACCCCCCCAAGAAAGAAAAATAAAAATAAGCATATATATATGTTTTTCTTCATTTTATTCAAGCCCCTCCTTTCTTTTTAAAGTTGATTTAAAAAAATCCAAATGAGGGTGCTTCCTGTCGCGACAAAAAATGCCGTACAAATACCGGTATATAGTATCGTCCCCGCTTCGCCGCTATCATTTTTGGACAAAAAAATTCCGGCGATGATAAAATTTCCGGTGGCCACCAGAATCCCCAACATATTTAGGATTTTTGTCGCAATTTGCACAAGTCCAACAAACTCTGTCATTTTATTTCCCCTCCTATATTTCCCATTTTTAATTTTTTTTGGAATTTTGTCGTAAAACTAGAAAAATTTTTGCGTGCTAAAAAGTTTGAAAAAATAAATATTTCCCCGATATTTGCCCCGCTTTTTTGCCCCCATTTTTTGTGAAAGCCCAAATATTCAGGATTGTCGAAACTTTTCAGGCGATTCCAAAAATATTCTTCCGCGACAAAAATATTCCCGCGCGCGCAAAGAATACCGTCTTGGTCGTGTATTTGAATTGCGTTTCCATTTTTTTCGGCCAGTAACAACCCCGAAAAAATAGGCGATACACATACTTCTATCCCCGCCCGCGCGAAAGCAAAAGAAAAAGGCTCGTCCCGCAACATACCTATACGGGTATTCTTCCATTTCTTCTGACAGAAATTAATTATTTCCATCTCGTTTTCAGAATTTTTTAAAATTAGCGGAAAAATATAATCACTTGCTTTAATTTTTTTAAATTTTTCAATGTAAAATTTTTTTTCTTCCTGAACGAAAAAGTAGTGTTCATCAATATTTTCGCCTTTCCATCCCTGTATTGGCGCGATTATTTTCCACGTTTTTTTCTGCATTTTTATGTCCTCCATTTATAATTAAAAATAATTAATTTCCCGATTAAATTTTTCTGAAGTGACGTCGATATCGACTTTCGCGATATGCTTCCGAAGCCATTTCCACCTCCACCCGATTTTGCTTCCCGCAATTTCTTCTTCCGTTCCAATTTTTCTGAAAATAACTCCTGAAATTCCGGCGGCGGCATATTTTGATTTTGTGTTTTCCGGGACAAAAATTGCTGAAATTCCCATTTTTTCGAGACGGCTTTTGAAAACGGAAAGGTCAGGCACGCCCGCAACTGCTAGCTCTATGGCGCTTTTAATTTCTTCCGCATTATTTTTTGGGATTTTTTGGGATAGATTTTTTTGCATTTCTTTTTCTTTTTCTGCCTGTTTTTTCTTTCTTTTCTCCCTGTATTTTTTTCCAAAAAATACAGATATCCGTTTTGAAATTTGGAATACAAAAAATGAGAAAAATAGGCCCGACAAAAATCCAATTTTAAAAAAATGATATGGCATGTGCCCCCCTCCCTATGATATTCCCTATGATATAATTAAGGTTTTACTAGAATTTTGTTGCTGATAAAAGTATAGCGGGGGGATTTAAAAACAAACAAAAAAAAGAAGAAATATAAAAGTCTAAATATTTAGACTTTATCGTCCAAAAAAAATACGTCCAAATGTGAGACGTTTTAGAGAGGGGGGTATGTATTTACCCATTTGAGAAAATGAGAAATTTTGAGACGAAATGGTGCCCTCCTAGAAATATTTGGGGGGGGTTATGTAGGTCTTAAGACCCATAAAAACATGAAATGTAAAAAAAGGAGAAGACAAAAATAAGAGTTTTATGTCTTATTTTTTTTTAAAAAAAATATCCTAAATATATATATGAGTGAAAATTTTAACAATAAGTAATGGAGCTTGAGCGGCTCCCTTACTTTATCTCTTTAGTGCATACAAAGCCTATATATTTTCTAAAATATATATATATATATATAGATACATATATATAGAATATGTACATATAGGAGTCTTTTTTTTCGAAGATTTTCCTAAAATCGAGAAAAAAATAAGCGTGTATGTACATATAAAAATAATGATAGACAGAGCGTAGCTCTGCTTATTTTCGTTTTTATATAGGGATAGATATAGCTCTCGGGGGCGCAAAATAGAAGATTTTTGCCCCCCCATCGAGCATTTCTCTATTTTTTTCCCATTTTTTTAAAAAACGTATAAAAAAAATAGCGAAACAAAACCTGAATTGCCGCTGTCGCGGCGGCGTGGTCGCGTCAAACAAATCATTGCACGTTAGCGGCCTTGAAAGCAATTTGTATGGATATATATGTTTTTGTTTTTCTTCCTGCGCGCGCGCGGCGCGGCGCGGGGGTGTGTTGTCTATGCAGAAGCATACCCCCCTAATTTTTGTCCAAGGAGGGGGGTATTTTTCCCAAAAAAATCTTTTAAAAAATATTAAAATATAAAAAAAATATAAGGATATACATAAACAAAACCCCCCTGTTTCTGGGGGTTTGTTTTTGTATTTACGTTTTAAATGTTTTAGGCGGAAAATAATCTCCGGAAGCCTTGCAAATACCACATCTTTTTGTAGTGCAATCGTAGAATATGATACTAATATCGTAGGATGTGATACTAATATCGTAGGATGTGATACAACTCTTCATTTTTTTCTTCCCGTTTTTGTGCTTTTCGGCCTCGAAATAATATACTTTCCGTCGTTGTTTTTTGCGATGGTAAATTTTATTTTTTCCAATTCTTCAAGCGCCGGAATTAATCCCCTTCTCTCAAATTGCCAAATGTCCGTTTGCGCCCCTATCAATTTTTGGAAATCTTCCGGCGTGCCCGCAAAATGTTGTCGGGGGATGAGGGCCCAGTATATCCCCCGCGCCGTATCCGAGTTTATGGAATTTAGTTCAGCGGCGTCGGCGTACAGACATTCCTTTTTCTCCCCCTCCTCTGGGATAAAAAAGCGAAGTGGGTATATAGTTGCCACCGCCCCTTTTCTTCCTCTTTTTTCTATTTTTGTCGCCCAAAAATTCGAATAAAACTCATTTCCCCCCGAAAATCGCGCGGCAAGAGTTATCTCACCCAAAATTTCTACGGAATGTCGTACATTTTCTCGCCCCGCTCCCCTTCCTGCCCTGCATATGTCGTAAAGTTCGGAAAGTGGAAACGAAGACATGTAGCGGCCGCTGTCAGTGCCCGTATCTGCCCCCACTAATTTTTCTGCGCCGTATTTTTGCAGGAGCGCCAGCACCCCGAGAAATACGCCCATTTCAGGATTGGCGCGCAACGGCTCTCGAGAAGAAACTAAAATTTCCTCGCCGAAATTATTTTTTTGTTGGAAGTATATTTTTCCGTTTCGCGCATACGCGCCGCGCGGCATGGGCGCTCTCGTCGCCGGAAAAATGCAACTTCGAAAAAATATATGTGGCAAATATGCCTTTTTCTGTACTTCTTTTTCTGGTATTATTTTTTTTGCCATGGTTGTTACCCCCCACATTTTTATGATATGCTTTTTTTGGTTGTTAGCCTCATTTTTTAAAGAATTTTCTGAATTCACTTGGCATTTCTTCTTCCTCTAGGGCGGCAAAGGAAGCCGCCCTTTCTTTTTGGATATTTTTTTCGGACAACACCCCTTCTTTCCCGTGACATAGCATTATTGGGGGAATGGGGGGGGCATTATTTAATTTAACAAAATTCAGTTTTACTTGCTCTTGTGAATTTTGGTTTTTTTTTGGTAAAGATAACGTAAGCGCGCAACGAACTGACGTGATAAGAGTACTCCCGCCCCGTATACCCACCCAAGTATCGTCATATCCGTCTACGACTGCATTTTTCGCAACGTGGTGCAAAAGCAAAATGGCAACGTTCGCCTGAATCGCAATTTTTTCGAGCCAGGAGACCAAAATGGAAAAATTTGTATTCGTCTCCTCTCCGCAAAAAACGCGGGATAAAGGGTCCAGAATCACGAAGTCAAAATTTTTAAAAAATTCTACGTATTCCTGTATTTTTTCTGTATTTTCTTTTTCCGCGAAAAATAAAGGCCCCATCCCCCGCCGCGAGCACATATAGAGATTTTTTTGTATTTCTTTTTCTTTTTTCAGGAGCGTGGGCATGGCGCGGAATATAGCTACCGCACGCTTTTTGACCTCTTTTTCGCCCCCCTCCCAGCACACATATAAAACTTTTCTAGGAGGTGAAAAAAAAGAACTAATTCCGGTCATTTTTTCTCCCGCCGACAATTCCATGGCCCATTCCTGCGCGAGAAAAGATTTTCCGAGGCCACCTGCGCCCGCAAATATAGCTATTTCTCCTCTTTCCACCCCCGGGAAAATATATTCTTCGTCTTCAAAAATGTAGGATGAGGAAATGTTTATTTTTTTAGGCTTCATTTTTTTCTCGGCCTCCTGGAATGACATGTACGGAATTTTCCAAAATCCAGGTGTCCAACTCGTTTTTGGCGTATCTGACCGCGCCGCTGGACATACGAAAGTAGGGCGGCGCAACTCTTTTCCCTATATTTCCAGTTTCCCGAAGTTTTGCCAGATATTTCTCTGAGTATCCCGTATACGCCGCCGCTTCCCGAGTTGTCATCCATTTTTTTTCTACTTCTTTTTGCTGTTTTTGCATGGCATATGCACCTTCCTATTTTTGAAGTTTTAGGAAGTGTGCCTGCGCATGGGGGGGTCAAACAGGAAAAAGGGGGTTAAAAGAGTATTTTTTAAAAGATGAGTCTAAAGACCTATTTTTTATTTATTTTTTATTTTTTTATTTTTGGGGTGGAAAATGGGGAAAAGACTCTATAGAGTCTATAAAGAGTTCAAGAATGAAAAAGGGCTCCGACGAAATCGCCGGAACCCTTACTAAGACTGGAGCCGACTTCCGGACTCGAACCGGAGACCCCATCCTTACCATGGATGTGCTCTACCTGCTGAGCTAAGTCGGCTTTCTTTTAATAAATGGTGGTGGGAGTAGGATTTGAACCTACGTAGGCGAACGCCAGCAGATTTACAGTCTGCAGCCTTTGACCACTCGGCCATCCCACCACTTCACTGCGATTTTATACCAACAACGTAAAAAATGGAGCCGGCACCCGGACTCGAACCGGGGACCTGCTGATTACAAGTCAGCTGCTCTACCAGCTGAGCTACACCGGCTCGCCGCTGGTATATTATAGCGGGAGAAATAGATCTGTCAACATCCGATGTAACTAAAGTGCTATTTTACAGTACTTTCTCCGCTTCCGCAACAAAAGCTTTTATTCCCGCCTGCTTTATATATGGTTCCTCCTCTAGGTGAGTAAGTTTTTCCTTTAAGACCAAAACATCTTCATCACCACAAAAGACCATAAAAGCCCAGTCTTTCCCAGGATATATTGCATCATCCCAATGGGTTTTCCCACTCACGTTATCACGAAACAAAACATTTTTCCAAACAAAATATCCCGTAATACCGTTTTTATTGAGAACCTCCATGAGATCTTCTGCGACACTTTCATTACAGAAAATCCAGAACATCTTCATGTAGCCTAAACCTCCTCTGCCTCAGCAAAACGCTTTTTACGACGAAGCTTTTCTTCAAATAAGCTGTAAATTACAGGTACAATTACTAACGTTACTATAGTAGAAATAAGCAATCCTCCCATAACAGAAACCGCAAGCGGACGCCAAAGCTCTGCTCCCTGGTCCTGGCTAATAGCCATTGGTAACATGCCAAAAAAGGTTGTGAGAGTCGTCATTAAAACAGGGCGTAAACGACGTTCTCCCGCCTCTAGAAGAGAGTCTCTCAATTTTACACCTCGGGCTCTGAGAAGGTTGATATAGTCTACAAGTACAATGGCGTTATTAACCACAATTCCAACCAGCATAATAACCCCGAGCAGTGCTTGTAGCGAAAGATACATCCCCGTCAGAAGATATGCGAAAGCCACGCCAGTAAGGGCAAAGGGGATGCTGAACATAATGACAAAGGGATCGAGGTATGCTTCATACTGCCCAGCCATAACCATATAGACCAAAAGGACCCCCAACAAAACTAAATATCCCATTTGGCGGAAAGCCTTGTCTTTTTCTTCCACCTCTCCACCAAAATCGATACGGATATCTTGAGGGATATTCATTTTTTCGATAGCTGCTTTTACATCTTGCGTCAACTGACCTAAAGATCTCCCATGAACATTCGCTTCAACCACTACGTAGCGCTGTTTATTTTTGCGCTGTATTTCCGGTGGACCTACTGTGTCATTGAGTTGTGCTACTGTTGAAAGGCGAATAAGCTTCCCATTTACATTCGGAACCATCAGATGATTTAAAACCTCTCGAGAGTTTCGTTCATCAGTGTTCAACCGAACTCGAATGGGATAATCATCATCACCTTCCCAATAGCTTTCATCTGTTTCATATCCGTAATAATACGTCCTCAGAGTCTGTGCAACAGATGCTGTGCTTACACCTGCCAAAGCTGCTTTTTCTCTATCAACCCGTACCCATACCTCTGGACGATTTTGTTTTTGGCTCAACGTCACATCCACAGCGCCTGGTATCTTAACGAGGCTATTCTTAATCATATTTGCCGTTTCCACAACATGATCAAGGTTGTCTCCATATACTTCTATATTCAAGGGTTTCGACCCAAGTAACATGGCTTTAATAGGAGACGTGACTACAACTGTCATTTTTTCAATACCAGGCTTAGTTTGAAGCCAATTACGCAGTTCGTTGGCAACTTCAAAAGCACTACGCTCTCGTTTCTTTTTCTCCACAAGTTTAAGCCCCACAGTTCCCACATTAGGGCCAGCCTCTTGCCCGACAGCTACAGCATATCCCTTTTCATCCCGGCCATCATAAGCAAATATATTTGTTGCCTCTGGTACTGTTTTTTCAGCATATGCCATTATTTCTTTAAGAAGTTCCTCTGTTTTTTCGATCCTGGTTCCTTCTGGAAGTGTAAGGGTAATAGAAATATCTCCCGTATCCGGTTCCGGCGTCAGTTCAGTGCCTATGAAACGAAAACCTGTAAAAGTAAGGATCAAAAGGACTACAGCGGCAGCAATAACTTTTTTCTGGTTTATAAGACTCCACGAAAGGATATTTTTATAGCCTCGCTCAAGCCACACGATGAATCGTTCCGTATATCGATGCATCTTTAAACTATCTTCCTCCCGTTTGAAAAAACGACTCCCCATCATAGGAACAAACGTAAGGCTGACAAAAAGAGAAGCCATAACGGCCACAACCATCACAATAGTCAATGCGGAAAAGAAAACACCAACAAGCCCCGAAATAAAAGCTAACGGGAGCAACACAACAGCCGTAGTGAGGGTTGAAGCAAGAAGGGCCGACTGTACTTCCTGGGCACCGAGGATACTCGCCACATTCCGCCGTTCTCCAAGTTCTAAGTGATAAACAATCTGGTCTGTAGCAACAATAGAGTTATCCACTACCATACCGCTTGCTACAGCTAGAGCTGAAAGAGTAAAAATATTGATAGTGTAGTCGAGCCATCCCATGATTATAAAAGTGATGACAAGAGAAAAAGGGATAGCTCCACAAATAATAAGCGATGCCGGAAGCCGTTTTAAAAAGGCCCACGTCACAAGAAAGACCAACAGTATTCCGCTAAAGAGAGAAGACCCTAAATTTCGTATAGAATCTTGAATAAAATCAGCCGCATTAAGCCCCACGTGATATTCCACATCGCCTGGGAACTCCCGGGCCTTCATATCTTCCATTTTCTCAAGGACAGCTTGGCTCACTTCTACCGTATTGGCATCACTGTTTTTAAGAACAATAAGAATTACAGACTGCTTCCCTGCGTGAAATCCCTGAATATCAGGATCTTTAAAACTATCGGAAATAGTCGCCACATCGGAAAGATATACTGGTCGCCCTTTCGATACACCTACAATTACTTTGTGCATATCCGCTACACTTTGGAATCGACCAGGAACCCGTAGATAATACTCAATTCGCCCTTCTTTTAGAGACCCTGAAGGAATGTTAATATTCTCCCGTTCAAGAGCTTGCACTACTGATTGTGGAGCTAGTCCATACGCTTCAATTTTATCTACATTGAGTTGTACCTGTATCTCCCGTCGATCCCCACCGTAGATCAGAACTTGCCCTACACCAGAAATACGGGAAATTGTTTCGGAAATAGTTTTATCTGCATAATGATAAAGACTGGGAAAGGACTCGTCTGCCGTTAGAGACATTACAAGGACAGGAACCGTCCCTGAAGTTATTCTCAACAAAATTGGCTCCTCTGCATCGCTAGGTAGATCTCGTTTAGCGAAGTTCACCGCATCTCGAACATCTCCTATTTTGACATCCAAGTCTTCCCCCCAATCAAACTTCACGGAAACAACAGATATGTTATCTTGGGACTTTGAAAGGATAGTATCTACCCCTTCTATCATGGCAACGTGATTCTCTACTATTTTGGAAACTCGCTGCTCTACATCGCTAGCAGAAGCTCCTGGCCATGAAGTCAAAATATTAATAACTGGAGGTTCTATTTCAGGCAATAAATCTACTTTTAAAGATGTGAAAACAATACCACCAAGCAATATGACTACAAGAAAGATCATAAGGGTGGTTACTCGCCGCTTAACCGAAAATTCTGGAAGATTCATCGCTGAACCACCTCAATTGGCGTTCCTTCAGAAAGTTTCTCCGAACGGGTAATGATAACTTTATCGGAAGGAGATACTCCTTCGATTACTTCAATAGCATCTGGTCCTTCCTCTCCAAGAGTAATTTGTTTTGTTTTAGCAGTCCCATCTTCTGTAGCCACATAACAAATGGGCAGACCAGTACCTGCCATTTTCATAACGGCGTCTAATGGAATACCAAGCCCTTCATGAGTTCCCGCTTGAATTTCTACTCGAGCATACATTCCAGGTTTCATAAGAGAAAGAGCATCAACAGCAACCTCTACTTTTCCTGTTCGAGTAGTAGGATCCAAAATGGGAGAAACTCTAGAGACTTTTGCTTTAAAAGAACGCCCAGGGAAAGCATCTAGAGAAATGTGCGTTTCTTGCCCCGCTCTTACCTTTGAATACAGTTTCTCTGGAACTACTCCCACAGCCTTAACCTGTTCCTGCTTGGCTATCACAAAGACAGGGTAAGAGGAGGTGGTGTCTCCAGTATCCACATTTCGAGCTGTAATAATGCCCGAAATCGGGGCCTCTATTCGATGATATCCCTTCGTTATCTTAAGCTGTTCCAGTGCTGCCCTCGTCTCTGCCACTTGCCTGACAGAGGTTTTATACTCTCCTTCTACATGATCATATTGTTGGCGACTAATAACTTCTTCCTTGTATAGTTGAGAAAATCTTCGATAATCGTTTTCCGCAGTCTGTTTATAAATTTCAGCCTTAGCAAGGCTTGCCTGCGCCTGGCTTATCTGCTGCTCTATAAGACTTGTATCAAGAATAGCGAGAATATCTCCTTCCTGTACTTTGTCACCTTCATGGACAAGGACTTGAAGAACCGTTTTACTTGGGACCTTACTAATAACAGCCGCTTCTTCTTCCGGTTCAAGAGTAGCCACAAAACGGACAATATCTACAAAAGTACCCTGTTTTGGAGAAACAACCTCTACTTTTACCCGCTCTATTTCCCCCACAGCACTTTCTATTTGGTGCTGCTGATAGGCTCGAAAACCTATGAGGGCAATAAAGATAACGACTACGCTAAAGAGCATCAGACTCTTTTTCACTCAAAATCACTCCCGTTCCTATTGTTCAGCTGTATTTAGAGGAAGGCCTACTGCATATAAAAGTTCTGTTTTAGATATGTGCGTATCATAAACTGAGTCAACAAGCTGAGTCCGAGCATTAGTGAGAGCTACGCGAGCATCAAGAACATCTATATTTGTGCCTACCTGAGAGCCGTACCGTTTTAAAGCCATACGATAGTCTTCTTCTGCACTTTGCACCTGATCCGTAGCGACGGATATTCGTTGCAAAGCAGATTCAAGGTTAAGTTTTGCGACAGAAACTTCCAAGTTAATTTGTTTTTTAAGGTCCTCTGCCCTGAAAAAGAACTCATTGGCGGCAGCCTTCGCCTCTTGGGCCTTGGCCTGACTCGCTCCACCATCGTAAAATTTCCAAAGAGCTGTAAGAGAAATTTTCCAGTCATCTTTTTCACTCGGGAAAAAAGTGTCATCAGCAACATAACTCTCAGCCTGTAAAATCACCTGCGGTTTGCTTTGTGCTGTTGCTGCCTTAGAAAGGGCAAGAGACGACTGAACGGCAAAGTCTAGTGCTTGAAGCTCCGGTCGAGTATCTAGGGCGAGAGAAAAAGGATCCTCAACCACAGGAACATCAGGCCGAGACTGATCTGGGTCTGGCAAAGTATATTGAGAACGTAGAGAGGCCCCCACAGCTCGTTCTAAGGCACTCCATGCCACATCTACTCCGTTAACAGCCTTTATTCTGTTTAGTTCGGCTTCTGACACATCTACGCGAATTCGCAAAACTTCATTTTTAGCTACAACGCCATGATTATAAAAAGACTCCACTTGCTTCAAATGTTCTTTAGTGAGTCCTAATACATCTTCCGCTACAGTAAGTTTGGCTCGAGCTCGCTGAAGATTGTAATAACTTGCTAAGACATTGCTTTCCACTGTCTGAGACACTCTGGTCTCTTGTGCTTTTGCTCCCTCTAAAGCCAGCTTCTGGCTTCGTACAGAGTTTTCTACAGCGCCACTACTGTAGAGAAGATAATCAAGAGACAGAGCTGCACGATAAGTTTTTTCAAACCCAGCTATAGCCGCTCCTCCTGTAGGAATTACAGGATACCTCGGCTCCTCCCCTAATTGTTGGTACGTTAAAGACGCTGCCAATTGGGGTTTTTGCGCCGATTTTGAGCCTAAGTATCTGGCTTGAGCCTGATTCACTCGCTCTGCCTCCGCCGCCAGGATTGGATTGTTTTTCTGTGCAAGCTCTAATACTAGCGTCTCTGTAAGAAATTCTCTTTCCTGAGCCCATAAAATGCGTTCTTCTGAAAAAAGGCAGGCAAATAGGGTTATTAACGCAATCGTATAAAAGTATTTTCTATGGTGCATATGGTGCTCCTCCTTTAAGAACTCGTATTACTAAAAATTTCCAAGAACGTTTCGCCTCATCGGCTGAGAGAGTTGTTCCTACGTTAGAAACTAATCCAGCAATAAAGTTCTCGAAAATTCGAATCAGTTCTTTAAGAGAAAGTCCTCCCGCCCCATCTTTCAGGGAGGGGTACATCTTCATAAGAATAGACTCAAATTCCTCCACAAAGGATAGGCTGATAAGGCGATTTAAGTCCTGAATTTCCGTATTACCCCTAATAGACTCTAAAGCCATATGGACGCTGAACATTCGCCATAACTGGTCTTTCATCATTGCATCAATAAGCTGTTCTCCCCGAGCGATAAAAAGCCCCTCCCGTTCCTCAGGCTTTTCTGGCTGATCTGGCACCATAATATGGCGGATGCGCCCTACCTCTCCCTTTAAAACAGCCCTATAAAGATCTAATTTTCCTGAGAAATGCCAGTATAAAGCTCCCTTACTCAAATTTGCTTCCTTAACAATGGAATCAATGCTCGCTCCATAAAACCCTTTTTCCGCAAAGTGTTTTCTCGCTATAGACAATATGAGGGTTCTCGTATCTTGTGCATTATTTTCTTTCAAACACCCACCTCCCGACCGTTCGGTATATGAAAAGTTTATTCCATACCGACCGGTCTGTCAAGTAATTAAAAACGCAGGGAGGAAATCCCCCCTGCGAAGAGATCTATTCTTTTTTAAAGCGGTAAGGAAAGAATGCGACGTGCGATTTCAAAATAGACAATCAGACCAAAAACATCAACGATGGTTGTAATGAAGGGGCCCGACATAATAGCTGGGTCAACTTTCACCAGCCGTGCTATAAACGGCAATAGGGTTCCTGCTAAATTACCAAGGAGGACCACGGCTATAATAGAAATTGCAACCGTAATGGCCACGCCGCTCCCAGCATTAAGCATATAGGCTCTGCCTATGCCAAAAATGGCGAGAGTACCCCCAAGAAGAATTCCCGTTACTACTTCTCTTAAAACAACTCTCCAAATATCCTTCCATTCAATATGGCCCAGTGTAATTCCACGAATAACAAGTGTGGAAGCCTGCGTACCAGCATTTCCGCCAGTATCAATAAGGAGAGGGACAAAAAAAGTCAACGTCACCACGCTTTGGATAGCGAGAGTATATCGTTGCAAAACAGTCGTAGTAAGAGTCTCAGTTAATATACAAATAAACAACCATACAAACCGCTTT
This sequence comes from Aminobacterium mobile DSM 12262, assembly GCF_000526395.1. Taxonomy (NCBI): domain Bacteria; kingdom Thermotogati; phylum Synergistota; class Synergistia; order Synergistales; family Aminobacteriaceae; genus Aminobacterium; species Aminobacterium mobile. The sequence goes on from NZ_JAFZ01000004.1 coordinate 110,780, forward strand.
CGAGCTACAGTAAAAACACTAGCATCAAGGTAATCTTCTTCCACTGGTTGAATACCAGCCATACGTTCGAAGTCTTCTGTCGCTTCTTCTTCTACTATGTCGAGGACGTCATCAAACGTAATAATTCCTACAAGCCGTTTTTCCGTATCTACAACAGGAACAGCTTGCAGGTCGTACTTTGACATAACTTGTGCTACTTCTTCCTGATCTGTAGTAGTTATAACATAAATAGGTTCGTCCATAAGAGACGATAAGAGGGTCTGAGGTTTTGCCATAATCAAGGATTCCAGATCTACAACCCCTTTAAGTTGACGCTGTCCGTTAACTACAAAGCACGTGTAAATAGTTTCTTTACTCCTAGCATTTTTACGGATCCTGTCTATAGCTTCTTCAGTGGTCATTCCCTCTTTTAAATCAATATACTCAGGAGTCATTATTCGTCCTGCCGAACCGTCAGGGTAATTTAGTAAGGCATTAGCCACTGTTCTTTCTTCAGGAGAAAGGCGAAGAAGAAGTTTTTTCACGGTTTTTGCGGGCAATTCATCAAATAAGGCCGTACGATCATCATCAGACATCTCTTCTATAATGACTGATACTTCAGAGTCTGTGAAGTGAGCAAGCATTTCTTCGCGCTCCGCTCCCTCCATAAATTCGAAAACTTCAATAGCCAAATCTTTTGGAAGAAGTCGAAAAATAAAGACCCGTTCTACCGGAGACTTTTCGCTAATAATTTCAGCAATGTCTGCCGGTTCCATGTCACTGAGAAGATCTTTTAAATTTTTAAATTTTTTCGTTTGGAAAAGTTTATCGATACTTTCATGGTACTTCCGCTGTAAGTCTTCCATTGGCGTCTCCCCCTTTGCTTTTTGAGATAATAAAGGGTGAGGATCAAGTCACACCCGACAGGCGTCGGATGCTTCTCAGACCTGAGGTCAGGGGTAGAAGACTGACTCGACGCCGTTTAAAAAATTAAAGAAAAGAAGTTATTTTTGTTACACGATAAAGGGACAGTACCACTATCCATGTTTTTCTCCTTTAAAAATTTCCTTTTCATTGAAAAAAGAAACATACGGGGCAAGAAACATAAGCCTGCCCCGTATCGTATGTAATACTCCAATAGAGTCGCGAAACTAACGCTTCGAGAACTGTCTCTGTCCCCGAGCGCCCTTCTGGCCAAACTTCTTTCTCTCTACCATACGAGGGTCGCGAGTTAGGAGGCCAGCTTTTTTTAACGCAGGGCGAAGCTCTGGATTCAATTTCAAAAGAGCTCTGGCAATCCCAAGACAAACAGCACCGGACTGCCCTGTCAAGCCACCCCCATTAGCACGGACGAAGACATTGACCTTGCCTTCAACTCCGGCAGTTTTGAGTGGCTGCAAAGCATGTGTCTGCCAAACCTGACGTGGGAAATAATCTTCCACTGTTCTTTCGTTAATCTGTATAGTTCCATCACCCGGACAAATTCTTACACGAGCGATAGCATTTTTACGTCTTCCAGTTCCCCAAAAATAGGAAGGAGCTACCATTCTTGTTCCTCCTTTCTCGAAAAATCGGTTTTAAAACTCCAGCGGCTTAGGCTGCTGGGCAGAATGAGGATGATTCGGACCTGCATAGACTTTCAACTTCTTATGCATCTTCAGACGGGTCTTCGGGAGCATCCCCTTCACAACCATTTCCAAAAGCCGCTCGGGCTTTTTTTCAAGTATCTCGCCATATGTCTGGCTCTTCAGTCCACCAGAGTATCCAGTGTGACGATATCGCTTTTCATTCTGGCGTTTATTACCTGTCAACTTAACTTTCTCCGCATTAATTATAACAACGAAATCCCCACAATCTACATGAGGAGTATAGGTGGCTTTATGTTTTCCCATAAGGACTTGAGCTACCTGAGAAGCTAAACGTCCTAATGGCTTATCGGTGGCATCCACTACATACCACTCACGCACAACTTTCTCGCGAGTAGCCATGTAAGTACGATTGCTCGCCATGCTTATTTCCTCCTTTACATTAACAACTAAAGATATTTATTTTTCTAAAATACCTCTCCAGCCTTAGAGAAATAACTTCTTCGAGTGCATCTTAGGAATGTGTGGCGGCATTCCCTTCCCGAAACAATTACTTCCTTTTCTTGGCGAGATATTCTATTCGCAAACCTATGCTATTGTACACGTATTAGGCGGGGATTTTCAATCATTCCTGGCAATCTTCCCCTTTTAGCTACAGGAACACCATCCACAACCTTCAAATCCATAGTCATATCTCTCGGTGCACCATGAGTGATATAGCTTCCCACACCAAAACTGTCAACTCCCGCCTCAGAAAGAACACGAATTCGATCGGGAGTAAGACCTCCGGAAGCAATAATTCGCACATGGGTAAAGCCTGCGAGATTGAGACGATACCGAACCTCTTTCACTAACTCAACAGTAACGCCGCCTCTTTCTCCAGGAGTATCGAGACGAACACCAAAAAGACGATCGCCCAGTGCTTTTGCTACTCGAAGAGATTCTTCTGCTTCATCTTTAAACGTATCTACGAGTACAATACGAGCTTCTTTTTCAGGCACTTCAGCATCGTACACCTTGGCCAACTCCACAGTATCTCCCATGATCAGCACTGCGGCATGAGGGACCGTACCGGTAGGCTCAAGATTTGCCAGTTTCGCACCCAACATGCAGCTAGCCCCTGTACAACCTCCTACAACAACGGCCGCTCTTTCCATAACTGAAGCTATGGCTGGATGAACATGTCGAGCACCAAAACATAAAACAGGTTTTCCCTCTGCAGCCTCTACACACTGTCGAGCCGCAGTTGCCCATCCACTTGAGCTCGCTAAAAATCCAAGTAAAACTGTTTCATATAATCCGAACTCAGAATAAGAACCTCTAATTCTCATAACGACATCTTTGGGTGCAAAAGGGTCTCCCTCTTGCAATGCATATACAGCAACTTTTTTATCTTTCAGGACTTGCATCGCCTCAGGCAAACCAGCAAAGACTCCATGACTACGAGCAAAAAACTCCGCGACTACAGGAGTATGCAGTTTCCCAGCCCGACGAAGCACATCCCTTGTTTTCAAAAAATATACATCTGATGTGAGACCGCTCAGAATTTCCTCGTGAGTGGCACTAAACAAACGGTCGGAACGAACCTGAACAGAGGAAAGATCCTCAAGGGAATCGAGGTTCCCGTTTTTTGTCATATCCATTCTCCTTTATTTCGACATCATAACAAGGATAAACGAAGACAGCATAAAGAGACTCGTCAAAACAACGGTAAGTTTTGTAAGAGCGCTGAGACGCTGCCACTGGCTTCCTCCAAAATCGGCCTGCGTCCCCCCGCCAAAGAAGCCGGAAAATCCACCTTCTTTTCGCTGCTGAAGAAGCACAGCTCCCATTAAAGCAATACTTAATATGATATGAACAACGCCAAGGACTACTTTCATCTTCTACACCCCCCTGTACGGTAAACCTCAGGAATCCAGACAATAGGTTATTTTACCATATTTGCCGCTGAAGGATATGTACCAATTGATAAGATGCTATTGCCCGATGAGAAATTCGAGCTTTTATTTCAGGAGGAAGTTCTGCAAAAGTCTGCGTATAGCCCATTGGGATAAAAAGGGGGTCGTATCCAAACCCACCTGTTCCAGAAACTCTCCAGGTTATATTGCCCCAACACTCCCCTTCTGTAAGCCAAACCTGCCCTTCCTCAGGCAGACAGAGCGCAAAAGCCGCTACATATTTTGCCACCCGGTCATCTTTCCCCTCTAAAACCTGTAAAAGCCATTGGTTCCGTTGAGAAGATGTAGGAGCTATTCGAGCTGAGCGTATTCCAGGACTCCAATTCAACGCTCGCACCTCTAAACCGCTATCATCAGCTAAAGCCGGAAGTCCGCAACAATCAGCCCAGCTTCGCGCCTTGAGAAAAGCATTCCCCATATAGGTCTGAGCGGTTTCTTCCACATCAAGAGACGCATAACTGGGACCAAATACAAGCCTTATTTTTAAAGGAGCAAGAAGTTCGGCAACTTCATTATATTTATTTTTATTACCGCTCGCAAATATAATCGTTTTTCCCAACGCAGGCATGTCGCTCCTCCGAGGTAATAGATAGTGCTCGGGCTTGAATATCCATAATTTTATAAATTCCTTGTTCTACAATATCGAGCATGGAGTTGAGTTCCGATCTAGCAAAAGTCCCTTGCTCTCCAGTTCCCTGAATTTCCACAAGCTCTCCCTTGCTATTCATCACTACGTTACAATCTACTTCGGCAGAGCTATCCTCTTCGTAGCAAAGATCCAAACATACTGTCCCATGAATTTTCCCTGCGCTCACAGCTGCTAAAAAAGAGCGTATAGGTATGGATTCAATAATTCCGTTCCTCCATAATTTTCGCAGCGCATCAAAAAGAGCCACAAAGGATCCGGAGATAGCAGCTGTTCGGGTTCCCCCATCTGCCTGAATTACATCGCAATCAAGCCATATCATGCGTTCCCCAAGAAGAGAAAGGTCTACTGACGATCGCAGGGCCCTCCCTATAAGCCTTTGTATTTCACAACTACGCCCATTAACACCGCCACGAGTCGTGCTTCGGAACGTTCTCTGTGCTGTAGCTCGAGGCAACATGGCATATTCAGCACTAACCCACCCCTGCCCCGTTCCCCGTAAAAAAGAAGGAACTTTTTCTTCTACTGAAGCGGTGCATATAACTTTCGTTTCGCCGAAGCAGGCAAGGACTGAACCTTCAGCATATCGAGTATAGTTTCTTAGAAAGCTTATGGAGCGCAACTCACCAATTCGACGGCCATCTCTCCGTAATTCCCGCTCTTCCATACTACATTTGCACCTCGAATATTTTAAGATTTCAATTCCCAAGGAACGGAAAGATTTACAGATGCCCCACTCTGGGGAACTTTCCCCTCCACAAGAAAACGCACTTTAGTAACGGGTGAAAAATTTTCTTTCACCGTTCTCACAATACCAGTAATAAAAAGAGTACTCGTCTCCTGCCCCAACGTATTCAAAGCGGAAAGGAAAGCAGAATTCATGTCAAGATATGCCGTATCTCCGTTACGGAAAACGTGTAAGACGGTCCCCCCACGGAAAGGTTCTCCACACTCCTCCATAATCTTTTGGGTTACATGCTGAATATCCTCTTCCATAAGACTAGAAACAACCACTATTTTTTTCTGCACTATCTCCCCGCTCATCGGAACATATATAGGGAAAGAAACCTTACGCCCAGAAACTCCTTCAGAAGTGAGGGCCTGAGAAATCTCTTCCCTGTTTTGCACTACATCAGCTTGGGTTATGACTTTTTTCTTATTCAGAAACTTGACAGCAAAAGACGTCCCCCAATATCCTATCCCAAAAAACAAGAGAATAAGAGCACTCCAAGCGATAAAACGATAGACAATAGGCGCTTTTTTCGGCGCATCATCATCTGCAAAACGCCGCCCCCGCCGAGAACGAGCTTTTGGTTGAGAGAAGCCACTATCCACATCTACGTTACGGCGTATCATTAAATCATCTTCAAAATCATCTTCGAATTGTTCTCGTTTTCGAACCATTTCTCTAGCGCATTAAGCGCCGCACCTCCTTTCTCAACCTCTATCTTCCTTTTAAGTACGCTGCTACTCCTCTCGCTATGGCATCGGCAAACTGTTGTTGGAAGGAAGAAGAAGCAAGCCTTTTGGCTTCGCTTTTTTCTGTTAGAAACCCCGTCTCAATAAGCACGGCTGGCATGGAAGCCCCCCGAAGGACAAAGAAAGGCGCCTGAGCAACCCGACGCATATTGAGGCCCTGTTTTTTCCCGGCATTAAATAAATACTCAGCCACATCCGTGCTTTCGCTTATCTTCGCATTCTGTTGCATGTTCCCTAGAATATTTAATAGCATTTTCGTCTTCTGGTCTACCTGGGCCGCACTTTCAGAACCATTCTCTCCTGTTAATTCCCTATTTTCGATAAGAGCCAGTTCCATGGCATCTTTATCTGTTGGCAAGGCCATAATATAAATCTCCGTACCAGAAGCATGACGTCCCTTGGGAAGAGCGTTTGCGTGGACGCTAATAAACATATCAGCTTGCCACTGATTAGCAAGGTCTGTACGTTCCCGTAACTTAAGGTATACGTCATTCTCTCTCGTGAGACGGACATTAAATCCTAGTTTTTTTATACGCTCTGCTAGGCACAAAGCAAATTGAAGGTTAAGATCCTTTTCTCGCAATCCATTCGCCATGGCGCCCGGGTCTTTCCCCCCATGCCCTGGATCAATTACAACCAATTTTTTTTCCAAACTTCCTGCCTTTTCACCCGTTATTGGGGGAAGAGGCCGTTGTTCTGCTATGACCTTCTGAGGTTTATCCTGTGCCTGAGGTCTTTCGTTTACAGGGGAACTCGCTTTCTTACTACTTCGATAAAAATCGACAACAAGACGGGGTGGCGCTGAAAGAGCAAAAGTTTTTTGGCTACCCCCCATTTGGGATCCAAGAGAAATTTTACAACTATCTTTCGCCGTCTCTACATTTACAGTTATTTCTTTTGGAAACGGAGACACTAACTGAGCAGTAGCAACCTCCGAAGTAGTGAAAGAGACGAAAACCGTATTGCCTTTCTCTAAAATTTCTGGAGGCACAGTTCCTTCATAATCAAAAACAACCCTCGTTTTTTCATCATATTGCCCCCATCGAACAGCCTGTAAGACACAGGGGGCCGACGGGGAGAGATCAATCATAGGAGGGGAAGGAACCTCCTCAACTTGAGTTTGAGCCCCCCTCTGAAGCTGTTGAGAGGTAATTGAAGCTGATGTTGAACTAGAGCTCATATCTGCGTTTCCTCTCTCTCCCTGCCGAGAGGAAGGGCATCCATCCAGGCTTGAACCACACCATGAAAGTTGAGATGAAGACCCACTATTTTGAAGGAGCCCCTGAAGAATATTCAGTGCCGATTGAGATTCTACCCACCACTGGTTATTGTCAAGGATGGCTGGCGCTGCCATAGGCATAAGTTGTACATCTAACCATACTGCCGCTGCTTTATGAACAATTTGGAGTTTAGATCTTCCTTGAGAAACAATAAGAGTGTCGTCCTTGTGGGTCATAGAAAGATTTAAAAGACGCCCCATAGTCCCTATGGACACCATAGTCAGCCTTCCTTGCGTACGAGTTGGAACTTCTCCGACTGTCTTCCCCTCTACTGCAAGCACCCAAGGCCGCTCCTCTGCAAACAAATTCTCGCAAGAGAATAGGGCTACACATACACTCACACATAAAAAAAGGAGAAGAAAAAGTAAATTAAAGTCCTGCCGCCGTAACATCTTCTACCACCACTGTACACCCTCCCGTATCTCCCCAGAATAAAAGATCATTGCCTATGCATACAATTTTTTTAAGAAAATCTAAAAGGTTCCCGGCAATAGTCATACCAGATACAGGAAAAGAGAGTTCCCCATTATGCAAGGCAACCCCTTTTATTCCTAAAGAAAAATCCCCGCTCACCGGATTAACTGTATGAAGCCCTAATAAGTCCATAATATAAATCCCGTTTCTGACAGAGCAAAAAATATCTTCCTGTGACAACGTCCCTGGCTCAATATAAATATTTGAAACGTCCACGTCTGGAACAGAAGAAAAGCTTCGAGCTCCATTACCAGTAGAGGGGACTCCATCTTTAAGGCCGTATTTAAGATTATATAAGAAGTTTTTTATAACCCCTTTTTCCATTAGAACCGTACGTTGACAGGGAACCCCCTCTCCATCGAAAGGAGCGGTCCCCAATTTTTTAGGCATAAGGCCATCATCAGTAATAGTAAGGAGAGAACTTGCTTCTTGTTTCCCTAATTTCCCTTTATAAAGAGACATATTTTTATGAACATTTGAAGCAAGAAAAAGCTCTCCGATAACTGAGAGGAAAGAAGCAGAAACTTCCGGTGAAAGGATAAGGGTATACTTTCCCGTTTTTAAAGGCTTCCCTCCTAAAATATACGCTGTCTGTGTTACCGCCTCTTCTACAATACGACTGAGCGGAAGATCGCTAAGGAAGCGGCAGCTTTCTCCATATCCTCCCATTTCCAAATTAACGCCATCGCTCATAACAAGACTCAATCCTGCAGAAACGCTGGTTCCGTTATACCAGCCTCGTATTCCTGTAGAGGACATATAAAAACTTTTCCCTATGCTGTCGTACCAAGAAGCGCTTCGTATCGACAAAATCCGCTTGTCTTTTGAACTCGCTTCCTGGGACATATAAAGACAGGACTCCTGTCGTTGTTCTGGGGTGATAGAAGAAACAGCCTCATCTTCCAGCTTCAGATCGTCCCTGTAAGAGGGCTTTTGTTCATAAAGAGTAACCCATGGATCTGGTTCGGAACTACAACAGTTAGCCCAGCTCCACGATACCAAGTTCTCAAAAGATGCGGGGTCAAGGACATTCATATGCGCAACACCTTGTCGACCGTCCGCATCTATGACTCGCAATCCTATCCCCATAAAAAAGCCCGTTCTGTTTTGTTCCGGTTTACCATCTCGCAAAGATAAAGAGCTACTTTTTCCTGAATAAAAAAGGATATCCGCTCCTTTCGCGCCTCTATTCAGAGCCTTTTCTATCAGAGAAAAAGCACTATTTTCCACATAGTTAGAGTTGGGAAATTCCATTATATTTTTCGCACCTCTTCAACAATAATTTCAGCACCGCGTAGAGCTTGCTCCTGAGAGACATCGAGGTGAGTAACAAGTCGCAGCCGACGAGCCCCCATAGCAGTAAAGTAAACTCCACGTTCAGCACAACTCTGAATAAGACTATGGGCATCTGGACCTTGCTCTGGCAACGAGAAAAAGACCATATTAGTTTGTCTTCCTTTACGTTCTACATTAAGCCCAGCTTCTTCTAGAACTGACGCTATAAGCTGTGCATGTTTATGATCATCAGCTAATCGCTCTATGTTATGCTCAAGAGCATACAGTCCAGCCGCTGCAACAATTCCAGCTTGGCGCATGCCTCCCCCTAGTTTCTTCCGCCAATGTCGTGCCTTGTCAATGAAAGCCTTTGAAGCACATATCATACTACCTATAGGAGCCCCGAGCCCTTTAGAGAGACAAATTTGAACCGAATCTACCAAAGAACTAAAAGCCTTTATATCTACTCCCCAAGCCAACGCCGCATTAAAAAGTCGGGCCCCATCCAGATGTATAGGCAAATGAATCTCACGAGCCTGTTTCACAACATTCTCAAAACTTTCTACAGGAACAGCCACTCCCCCGCACTTATTATGAGTATTTTCAAGACATAGCAACTTTGCAGGCGAATGGTGTACATTTCTAGGGAGACAAAGAGCTGTAATTTCCTGCGGAGACAGAATTCCAGAACTATCATCTGCTAAGAGTGGGAAAAGCCCGCCTAAGGCAGACATTCCACCCCCTTCATAATTATATATATGAGAGAGAGCCCCGAGTATGACCCCGTCGCCTCGTCCGCAATGAGTTAAGAGCGAGGTGAGATTTCCCATAGTTCCAGAAGCCACAAACAGAGCTTCTTCTTTTCCTGTTATTTCTGCTGTTTTTTCCTCTAAGCGACGCACTGTCGGATCTTCTCCATATACGTCATCACCGACTTCAGCTTCATACATAGCACGGCGCATCTCTTCGCTAGGTTTTGTCACGGTATCGCTCTTGAAATCGATAGGGAACAACATCAGATTCTCCTCCTTACAAAATCTAGTTCTCTTTTCTATTTATCATCTACAATATCATTATATAAAAGGGAGAAAGACGTTAGAGTGATATTCCAAGTCGCGCCCAGGGCAAAAACCCCTCGTTCACAGGAATTCCCATAGAAATACTGGGACGATTCGCACCATGATAGTCGGTCCCTGCCGTGGGGAAAAGCCCCATCTCATCCGCTATCCGAAGAAACTGGAAAATCTGCCCTGAGGAATGATGGGGGGTAATGCATTCCAACCCCCAAAGCCCTTTTTCTTTTAAGCGCCTGAGAATATCTACAAGCTCTCCATTATCATCTGTAGTTTGGGTAGGATGAGCTAAAACGGCTACCCCTCCAGCCTCTTGAATGATCTCAATACACAGGCTGGGAGAAAGTCTATACCGCGGCACATATGCGGGAGCGCCACGCCCCAAATAGCGTTCAAAAGCTGCCGACATACTCTGAACATATCCTTTTTTTATTAACACACGAGCAACATGAGGGCGAGCAACAACTTCTCCTTTCGCCTCTGCCTCCACCTCTTCAATAGATATTGACACTCCTAAATCTGTCAATTTACGACAAATTTTACTGTTTCGCTCGTTTCGTCCCTCCCGAAGCTCCTTCATATGTTTCTGAAATACTGCAGATTGAGGCTCAAAACGATATCCAAGAATATGCATTACTCCATTGAAATCAGCTGATAGCTCCACTCCTGAAATACCCCTTACGCCTCTCTGGCGACAAGCATCTAAGAAGGTCTCAACACCTTCCGTAGTATCATGGTCTGTAAGGCTGGCAACAGAAATGCCCCTACCCTTCGCTTTCGATACCAGCTCTTTCGGAGAAAGTGTTCCATCAGAAGAGGTGCTATGGAGGTGCAAGTCTATGAGGATCATTTCAATCTTATCCTGCTACTTCCTCTGTCTCTTCTGCTATCACTTCATCTAAATCAAAAAGAGTCACCAAATCTAATAGGACCACCAATCGTCCACCATTCTGTTTCACGACTCCAAGAAGATATTTTCGTTCCATACTCGTATTGAGCTGCGATCCCTGTTCAATTTGAGAATCATATACAGTACAAACCTCTCGAACGGAATCCACCAATAAGCCAAACTGTATGTCTCGCCAAGAAACAACAACTATCCTTGAATCCTCTGTGAGCTCCTTGGATGTTAGCCCCATCTTTAACTCCATATCGAAGACGGGAACTATAGTGCCTCTCAAATTAATAACGCCACGAATATACGCTGGGGCGTTGGGAACTCTCGTAATAACTGGCGGGACCCTGACTATCTCCTTCACTTCATTAACGCCAAGAGCAAATTCTTCTCCGTCAAGAGAAAAAACCAGGATAATATGTTCCTCTCCAGTCCCCTCTATTTCTTCTACGGTAACACTTCGCTTCTCAGCCACTTCCATGTTTGGACTCCTCCTTAACCTACCATTCTTCTCTATGTAAAAGCTGACCTTCAAGAGTAACTATACGTATTTCATTTTCCTCTATTATAGCCACACTTGCCGGATCTCGCCCTCTAGGTAATGCAGCACTTCCAGGATTCAAGAAAAAGGTATAGCCTTCCCGGACTAAAGAACCTATGTGAGTATGGCCTGTCACTACAAGATCAGCATTGGCTAGAAGCGCTAGCTTTCGGACTTGGGAGAAGTTGTTCCCGTGGCTTACAAGAATCATTCTCCCTTGCCACCATACTGTTACATACGGGGAGAGTATAGGCCAACGAAGCTCCTCCTGATCTCTTGGGAAATCACTATTCCCCTTTGCTATAAGGACAGGTACTGACGAAGCATTTATACATTGAGCCAAACCTGTATTCAAATTGCTTTTTAAAACATCTCCGGCATGGAGGATGGCATCAATGTTCCCCCATATATTCAATGCTTTTTCCCAGGCATCCGCATGTCCGTGGGTATCAGCTATCACTCCAAGACGTGAAAACACTGTTACCTCACCTCCCCATAGAATCAACTACAGCGAGAACATCTCTTAATAACGCAAAGGCTGCCGGACGGCTTCCTGCTCCTGCCCCTTCTATACATATTTCTCCCATGGTATCTGTACAAAAAAGAGCCCCATTTGTTACTCCATAGAGGGTGACCAATGGGTGATTCGCAGGCAAAGGAGTGGGTGCCACCTCTATATGGCAAGCTCCCCCTTGCTTATCTATCTTCGATAAAAGCCTAACGACGCCCCCACGAGTACGTGTCTTACTTAACATTTCCGGGGTAACATCTCGAATGCCCTTGACTGAAACCATTTCTCTTGTAAAACGAGGAGCGCCCATAATAGCTTGAGCTACGATCATCGCCTTATACGCTGAATCCCAACCATCTATATCAATGCTGGGATCTGGTTCTGCATAACCTCGCCGTTGGGCATCAAGAAGAGCATCATCAAGGGTGGACCCCTGCCGCATTAACTCTAATATGTAGTTACACGTTCCGTTCAGAACCCCTTCAAAAGAAAGAACTTGGCTTGCAGGGAGGCCATGACGCACAAGAGAAAAGAGAGGTGTGCCACACATAACAGTACCTTCAAAGAGAAAAAAACATCCTTTCTCTCGGGCAAGAGAGGAGAGATGATGATACCAAAGAGCTACGGGAGATTTATTGCATGTCACTACCGATTTTCCTCTTAAAAGAGCTTTCTCCATATATGTTCTCGCTGGTTCCCCTGTTTCAAGACTTGAAAAAGTAGTATCTACGAGGACATCATACACTCCATTAACAATAAGATCATCTAACGGGAGGGGATGAGAAACAACTCCTCCATCTATTCGGCCTGTCATTTCCTCTACCTTCAAAATAGAAGAAATATCAAGCCCTTCTGGAGAATAAACATTTCCTCTTCTTCGAGTAGCAATACTATTGATCTGAATGGAGCAGTCAAATTCTGAGGCTAAGACGTATCGTTTTCTTTCAAGCAAAGTACAAAATTCCCTGCCAACATTCCCAAACCCAAGAAGGAGTATGGTTAGCTTCATATATATTCCTCCGGAGCCTCTGAAATCATTATACTTTTAAGAGCAATGTTGTTTCATTTTATCACTTTCTAAACAATTACGTCTTCTGGGTGTTCGTCTAAATAGCCGTCTTGTTGTATTATTGTTAAATAGAAACTTGTATGATTTTTATTTATTGGTGAGGTGAATAGAGTTGGATCAATCTCTCTCGCAAGAACTTGTTTTGAAAGAACTAAAAAGTCTCATCGAGTCCTCTTCTCTTGTTACTGCTAGGCTCATAGAATCTGTATCCATGAACTCCCAGCTTGCTTCTTCAATTACTCCAGAAATGCAATATATGTTTCATCAGTGGATAGATCTGATCGCTAAAGATGTTCTCAGATCTTTCGACGATTATGGAACTATAAACATCCGTAAAGTTGCATCTGAAATGGGGATATCGGAATCTACAGTCCTATCGCTTGTGCTCTATCTGCATAGGCAGGGGACCTTGTCTATAGAAAATATAACTGCTTGTAAAAGTGATGGTGAAAACAGAGAAATATGCCACTGCCTCCGATAAAATAAAAAATGAGGTGATACTATGGCAACTGATATAGAACTGCTCTCAGAAAAAGCACGACGAAAAGCTGCTTTAGCAGAAGCTGGATTAGAAAAGTCTGCCTCTTTCGAAAGCCTTTTCAAAAGCATGGGATTTGCATGTTTTTCGGAAAATTTACACCTTGAGCAGATGAGGACATGGCTCCATCTATGCATTCAAAATCATATTACAAAGCTTTTTGTCCCCATGATTCTTCTTCCTGTTATTTCAAAATTCCTAAACAGCGACCATATTAACATTAACCTAGGAACTATCATCGACTATCCTTTCCCCAATCTTCCCTCTGATCTCAAAATTTCAGCTATAAAATGGGCTCGAACACAAGGAGCGAAAACCATTATCGTCACAATGCAAAGCGGCGTAATTCGAGATCCTAACATCAGAAACAATTTCCGCGAAGCCTTATCCACGTACAAAAAAAATGTGCCGGCCCATTTTCCTCTTTATATCGCTTTCAATTCTTCCTTACTATCAGAAGAAGAAATTATTACTCTTGCCCGTCATGCTGAAATGGGCGGTGCCTCTGGTATATACAGTATTGCTCAACGAAAAAATCCAACAATCCTACGGAATATAGCTCTCCTTCGCTCCGCTACTCCGGATAACATACATATTGGAATCATAGGAAACATTCGCTCTTGGCAGGAAACAGAGACATTAGGAACGGTTGGAGCCGAGAGGATTATTTCTTCCTGCCCTCCCCATGAATTCCGATATCCATTTTTCCCCAACTATTAATTCTAGGGAAGAAAGAAGAGGAGACATGAAAGAAAACACATCTTCCCGTTCGTGGAAGAAAATATTGGTACCGCAAATTCTTTCCATTCTCATTATTTTTATACTCTACAGCACAAGAAATTCTTTTAGATATGGCACTATAATTCCCTTATGGGGCTTTCTTCTCTTAAGCTACGTGGCAGGAGATATATCTTATATTATCTTAACAAATAGACAAGGAAATAGCAGCGCTATGTGGGGACACCAATTCCTTATACAGGGAATCCTTATTATAGGGTGTAGCATTGTGTTAGGACATCATCCTATTATTGCATGGAGTGGCGTTACAGTGGCTATTGTAGGTTTTATTTTATTATCATATAACTATTGCCTTGCTCTTTCCACGTTTTCTCCTCAACAACAGTCATTCTCTTCAAGCGACCTACAAGAAAATGAAACGCAAGAAGAAGCTGCTGCTTCTTCTACAAAAATGTTCTTTCACTCCTTCCCGTTACCAATCCTCGTGGAAGAAAATGGAGAAATACATGGCAACATTGCAGCACAAAACATACTGCCTCCCCTTGACACTTTGCCTTGCCCTTTTGAAAAATTTATAAAGACTCAGTCGCCTATACCTACCATCCTCCCCCTTCCTTCTGGCAAATGGGCTGTGAGCAGCAGAGAAAGCCAGGGAATAAAAGGATATATTCTGTCTCCTTTAAACGAGAATGGAAATGACGTTAAAACACTGGAAATTGTGGACAGGCGAACAGGTCTCTTTTCTAGGGAATACGCTGATCTAAGGAGTCAACAAGAACTCGCCAGATCCTATCGTTACCGCCGTTGGCTTTCTTTTATTTTGCTAAAATTTGCTATAAACGATCCAGGGAAACTCATCAATGAAAAAATGGAGCAAGAGCTATTCGTAAAATTCTGTTCCAAACTCCAACAGAACGTACGGTCTACTGACCTTGTATTTCAGTTTGAGGAGGACAAAATACTCATCCTTATGCCAGAAACTCCACGAGATGGGATAAAAAGTTTTGCCAGCCGAATACTTGATGCAGGGAGTACTCTTTTTGAGAATATAGAGGAACCCCCTTTGCCTCAATGTTGCAAAGCAAAACTGCGCATTGGAAGCGTGTTCGTAAGTGGCAACGAAAAGGTAGAATATGCCGACATTCTGTCTTCACTCGAAAGCTCTCTTGTGTCGCAGGTCAAGGAAGAGTATTAGGGAGAGGCGTTACATTGTTACACTCTGGATGAGACTGGATGAGATTTATGTTTTTGCTGGTGTGGTGTGTGAAATACCAGCGGATGAAGGCATGATGCAAGCATAAAAATAAAAAAAGATCCCTGGCGGCGACCTACTCTCCCACAGATAGCCTCTGCAGTACCATGGGCGCTGGAGGGCTTAACTTCCGGGTTCGGCATGGAACCGGGTGTAACTC
>NZ_JAFZ01000005.1 GCF_000526395.1 Aminobacterium mobile DSM 12262
TAGAACAAACCAGTAATATTTCCCTCGTCGTCTACGTCTATCTTCATGGCTGCCGGCACCTTCGGCAAGCCTGGCATGGTCATAATTGAACCCGTTATGGGGATCATAAAGCCTGCTCCGGCAGAAAGACGAACCTCCCGGACCGTCAACTCGAAACCTTCCGGACGACCGATAAGAGATGGGTTGTCCGATATGGACGCCTGGGTCTTTGCCATGCACACCAGCAGTTCGTCCTTCCCCAATCGATGAATCTCCTCCAGGTCTTTCTCAGCCTGAGCGGTGTACGCTACGCTCTTCGCTCCGTACATCTCCTTCGCTATCTTCTCGATCTTCACCTTCGGGCTCTCTGTCTCTTTATACAGGTAATGGAACGTATTCGGCTTCTCTGTCGCCTCCATGACTCGTTTCGCAAGATCAAGGCCCCCCTCCCCACCCTTCGCCCAAATCTCCGACAGCGAGACTGAGACTCCAAGAGCACTGCAACGCTCTTCCACCAACGCAAGTTCCAACTCTGTATCGGTGGGAAAACGGTTGATCGCAACCACTACCGGCAAGCCAAAACTCTGCATGTTTTCTATATGCTTCTCAAGGTTCGGTATACCCTTCCCCAAAGCTTCGACGTTCTCTTTCGTCAGTTCGCTCTTCGCCACGCCACCGTGCATCTTCAACGCTCGTACCGTCGCTACTATCACAACCGCCGACGGACGCAAACCTCCGATGCGACACTTAATGTCGAAAAACTTCTCTGCCCCAAGATCCGCTCCAAAACCTGCCTCGGTAATAAAGTAGTCTGAGAGTTTCAAGCCATATTTCGTCGCCTGAAGGCTGTTACAACCATGAGCGATGTTCGCGAAAGGACCGCCGTGAACAAAGGCCGGAACATGCTCTAGGGTCTGAACCAAATTCGGCTTCAACGCATCCTTCAACAGCACTGCCATGGAGCCTTGGGCGTTCAGATCCCCTGCCGTCACTGCCATCCCTTCGTATGTATACCCTACAACTATCTGGGAAAGACGCTCCTTCAGCTCTCGAATGCTCCCTGATAAACATAAAATCGCCATCACTTCTGAGGCCACCGTTATGTCGAATCCAGACTCACGGGGAACTCCGTTCGCCTTCCCTCCTAGGCCGATGATCACGTTCCGAAGAGCTCGTTCGTTCAGATCCATTACACGACGAAACACTATTCGACGAGGATCTATGTTCAGAACGTTGCCCTGCTGGATATGGTTGTCCAGAAGCGCTGCCAGAAGGTTATGAGCCGCTGTAATGGCATGAAGATCTCCCGTGAAATGAAGGTTGATCTCTTCCATGGGAACTACTTGAGAGTAACCTCCTCCTGCCGCTCCTCCCTTCACTCCAAAACTCGGACCAAGCGACGGTTCCCGGAGAGCTATGCTCACTCGCTTGCCAAGCTTCGCCAATCCCTGACCCAACCCCACCGTTGTGGTCGTCTTCCCTTCCCCTGCAGCCGTAGGAGTGATGGCTGTCACCAAGATGAGCTTCCCATCCTGACAATCCTTGATTCGATCCCAGAGACTGTACGTCACCTTCGCCTTGTACTTCCCATACAACTCCAGCTCGTCTTCTCCTATCCCCAGCTGCGATGCTACTTCAACTATGGGCTTCAGCTTTGCGCTTCGTGCTATCTCTATATCACTCAGCATCATTCTGTAAAACCTCCTCTAC